>JABXKR010000238.1 GCA_013619145.1 Psychromonas sp.
GAACAAGGATCATTACGCTTTGGTTTTTTCTCAAAAGTAGTCGTTTCAGGTTTATTTAAAAAAACTTCAAGCTCACAGATATTTTCTTCAACTTCGGCATTCACTTCGATATTTGCAAACAGTGCATTGTCTTGCAGGATCTGTTCAATCTCAGTTTTTCTCTCTTCACTGTTTACGATTAATGTCAGTGGTGCCTCTACTGTACCGGCTTTTACAGCTCGTTTAGTATTAAAACCATAACTTGAATGTTTTGGTTTTTTCTCTTTTTTTCCTTTAAAGAAAAATTTATCTGACATTATAAAACCCTATTTCTAAAATTAAAAATTAATTGCGCGAAGCTTACACTAAAAATTCTTTTAAACAATCGGACGACCACGGTAAATTAATATTGAGGGTAATGCCAAACCAAAACTAAGTGCACCAAGAATAAACAGGGTACGTAGACCGTTTTCCACCACCACCTGCGCTAACGCCATGTTATAACCACCTGAGTTTAACTCCACAATGCCAATCACAGTGGTAAATGCAAAACTCCCCGGAATCATAGGAATAACAGAAGCAACGGTAAAAACGGGACGTGGTATAAGGCGTTTACGTGACCAGTACAAGCCTAAAAATCCCATGCTACTGGAAGCTGCTAACGTTGCCCACTCAATAGGTATCCCAAAGTGCATCAATAAATATCGAAAGCTATGTGCAGATGCCCCACCAATAGCACAATAAATTAACATTTTTTTAGGCACATTAAATACCATAGCGAAACCTACGGCAGGGATCCATGCAAACCAAGCATCAATAACTAAAAGTTTAATTAATTCCATTAAGCTATCCATCCCCATACCCCTGTTATCGCCATCGATCCAACAATGCCAATTGATACACTAATAGTTAATAAGGTGGCAAAAACCCAGCGCGCAATACCCGTGCTGATATGCCCTTTAAGCATATCTGAAACTGCATTAATTAACGGAAAACCGGGAACCAATAGTAAAACAGAAGCAGCCATCGCTATTTTAGGATCTTCACCAAATTGATTTATAACCCCAATACTGGCTATAGATGTGGCTAAAAAAGCAGCTAAAGCAAAATTAACAAAGGGGTTATGATGCCGATGAGCAAGTTCTTGACGTAAAATCATAGCACCAGCAGAGGCAAAAAAAGTGGTGATATAAACGGGTGTATCACCACCAAAAAAATGGCTGAAACTTGCGCATGAAAAACCGATCATCAATACCACTAGCCAGCGGTTATATTTAAAAGGCACTAAACGTGCTAAGCGTTCTTTTACCTGATCCGCATCCAATAACTGTTTTTCCAGCATCACACAAATGCGTTGTACCTCGCACACCATATACATATTTATGCCGCGATCATAACAGCGACGAGTGGTGGTTACACAATTCCCCTTAAATAAACTGGTGATCACAATCGCATCACTGCTCACCGACAGCTCAATGCTTTGTGCGCCAAGTGCCATACCAATACGCTGCGTAGTTTGTTCAACAAGACGACTTTCAGCACCATGCTGATGTAGAATTTGCCCCGCTTTTACCGCAATACGCGTTAATTCATTTTGTGCTTCATGGCCTAGGCTCATTTACTTACCTTTGTATAGGGAACTCAATAGGTGAAAATATTTACAGCAGCAACTCTGCTAATTTAAGATCTAATGTCACTTATCGTAATTTGTATAGTTTGCTTAACCTAAAGCAGACGACAAATTTAATCACAGTTGCGATTCAGCTAATTTCAAATCTAATGTCGCCTTTAATAATTTAAATAATAAAATAGCAGCATCAATCTCTTCTTTACGATTCGTTAAACTTTCGATATTTAAGCCCAGTGGGATATCTAATGGCAAGCAAGCTTGTAAAATCTGCTCGAAATTATTACGGCTAATTTGTAATGACTCTTTTAGAGGATTTTCAGATTGTAAAATACGCAGACTGGTCGCCTCAGGTACTGAGATACCTAACCACTCAATAAATTCTAAGGTTTTTGCGCTACCACATGGCGAGAATGTCAAAATAACGCGTTTAGGTTTTACCCCTTGGCTTTTACATTCCAGCGCATAACGCGTTAATAGATCAATTGTTGCTTGTGCGTTATAAACAGCTTGCGAAATAAAAAACTCACACCCCTGTGCCTCTTTAGCTCGCAGACGTAAATGCTCATCTCCTTTACTGATATGACGCTCAGCTATGGTCACCCCTCCGAGGTAAAAATCTAAATTATGCTCGCTTAAAGTTTGGTACGCATCAGGCAAAGATAATTTAATTTCACCTGTCGATGACGGGCTACCAACCAGAACAATATCGCGCACTGAATATTGATGCCACGCATCAGATAACCAACGCGAGAAATCAGCAGAATTACGTTGTGAAACACTTTTATAAGTGATCACAGGTTTCGCTGATTTATCATGTAACAGTTTTGAATATAAACGCGAGTCATGGGTATATTTAAAGGGAAAAGGACGTGGTTTATCAATGCGCGAAGTTTCATCCTGAATGTCATAAACAATCAAACCGTCGTAGTCTAGCGAATCGAGTCTATCTAATAATTTATCTGCAATGCCTGAGACTAAGGCAATATCCATATCTTGTTTAGGAGGAGTGGTACCGATGAAATAAACCCCTTGTTTTGGGTCGCTGGATTTACTTTTTAAAATCGAATCAGACATAACAATATTCCTAAACTAGCAAGCTAAAATAATAACTTGAAATTGTCGCATATCTACTAACTAAAT
The DNA here is from genome assembly GCA_013619145.1 of Psychromonas sp. GTDB lineage: Bacteria > Pseudomonadota > Gammaproteobacteria > Enterobacterales > Psychromonadaceae > Psychromonas. Next base: position 2,750 of record JABXKR010000238.1, read on the forward strand.
GAAATCAACTCAACTTATAAAGTGAGGCTCGCATAAAACAATTCTAAGCAATAGTTTTCTATAAAGTTTTCGCGTTATACTTAACCTAATTACTCACAATGAAAATAGAATACTTATGCGCAACCCTAGATTTTATGATCCACAACCTTTAACTGTTTCGGCTGAAATTTCACTCGGAGATGATGCCACGCAGCATATTCGAGTTTTGCGTTTAAAAGCAGGCGCTGAAATTATCCTATTTAACGGTTTAGGCGGTCAATATTGCGCAACATTAAATGATGTGCAAAAACGCTCTTGCACAGCACTTATCAACTCTTTTCAAGAAACAGCTAATGAAAGTCCTCTGCACCTGCATTTAGGACAAGTGATTTCACGTGGTGATCGCATGGAGTTTGTTATTCAAAAAGCGGTGGAATTAGGCGTTAATGAAATCACCCCTTTAATTAGTGAACGTTGTGGTGTAAAGATCAATGCGGAACGTATGGTCAAAAAACAGCAACAATGGCAAAAGATTGCCATTGCAGCTTGTGAACAATCAGGACGTAATATTGTACCAACCATTCATAGCACCCAGCCTTTACAGACATGGTGTGAGAGCTTAGATCCAGCTACCAAACTAACGCTTCATCCGCGTGCAAAATATTCAATTAATACATTGCCAAATAATATCAATAAGATACGTTTATTAATCGGCCCGGAAGGTGGACTAACAGATGAAGAGATCAATTTAACTGAAACACTCAACTTCACAGAAACATTATTGGGGCCGCGTATTTTACGCACAGAAACAGCAGCCTTAACCGCCATCACCGCACTACAATGCCGTTTTGGTGATATTGCATAACCATTTAGCCGCTACAAAGGAAAGAATATGACCATTAAAATTGGTATCGTCATGGATCCAATCTCTGACATTAAAATTCATAAAGACTCTAGTTTTGCAATGTTATTAGAAGCACAATCGCGTGGCTGGGAACTTTATTATTTAGAGATGCAAGATCTGTATCTCGAGAATGGACGTTGTTTTGCCAGCAGTAAAAAATTAACCGTGCAACGTGATCCTGAAAATTGGTATCAACTGCAAGAAACAACGGATCACCCGCTTTCTGATTTAGATGCGGTGTTAATGCGCAAAGATCCCCCTTTTGATACTGAATATATCTACGCAACTTATCTGCTTGAACGCGCAGAAGATGAAGGCTGTTTAATCGTTAATAAACCGCAAAGTTTACGTGATGCAAACGAAAAGCTATTCACAGCTTGGTTTAGTGAATTCACACCGACAACACTTGTGACACGCAGTAGCCAAAAAATTCGGGATTTTCACGCAAAACATCAAGATGTGATTTTAAAACCACTTGATGGTATGGGAGGGGCCTCTATTTTCCGTATTAAAGAAAATGATGCCAATATTGGTGTGATTATCGAAACTTTAACCGAACATCAGCAACGTTATTGTATGGCTCAGGTATTTATTCCTGAAATCAAAGATGGCGATAAGCGCATTTTAATCGTCGATGGCGAGCCGATGCCTTATGCCCTTGCTCGCATTCCAGCTAAAGGGGAAACACGCGGTAACCTTGCTGCAGGTGGTAGTGGCGTGGCACAACCTCTTTCAAAAAGTGACTGGCATATTGCTAATTCCATAGGCCCTACACTAAAAGAGAAAGGGTTAATTTTTGTTGGCCTTGATGTTATCGGCGATAAAGTGACTGAAATTAACGTTACCAGTCCAACTTGCATCCAAGAGATTGATAACGCTTATGGAACAAATATCAGTGGTAAATTAATGGATGCAATTGAAAGACGTATCACAAAAACTCAGTAATATCTGTAAATTAATGGTGCCATTACATGGCGCATCACAAAAACTCAGTAATATCTGTAAATTACATGGCGCATCACAAAAACTCAGTAATATCTGTAAATGTTGCCATACTTAGTAGTATGGCAACGGCGATCCGCTGACAAAAATAGGGAGTATCACATGACAAATGCAAAAATCAATATTAAAAATGATAACCCTGCTATTCAAAACAACAACCGCGAAATTGAAGTGAGCAGTAATACAGAAGTGTTAAGCACGCTAAAAAATCACTTTTTAATTGCTATGCCCTCTTTAACAGATCCCTATTTTAAACATTCTGTAGTCTATCTTTGCGAGCATGATGAAAAAGGAGCTATGGGTTTTATTATTAATTTTCCAGTTAAATTGACTCTACAAGAATTATTAAATAACGTTGAAACCATTTCTCATCAACCAGATCCTCCATTGCTTGATCCGGTTTTTTTAGGGGGGCCATTAGAATTGGAACGAGGCTTTGTATTACATTCTCCACTTGCCGATAATTCACAAAGCACACAATTAAATGAGCAACTTATGATGTCTAACTCTAATAATATTTTGTCAACTTTAGGCACAGTAAATGCGCCTGAAAAATATATGGTCACACTGGGTTACGCGAGCTGGGACTCAGGGCAATTAGAGCAAGAGATGAAAGATAATCAATGGCTTACCATCAAAAGTGAAAATGATATTATCTTTAATACTCCTGTGGAGCAACGTTGGAGCGAATCTTTACACCGTCTCGGTATCAATCCAGAGCAACTTTCAAGCACTGCGGGACATGCATAAATTAGCACTGCAAAATGTAGTTATTAAACAATGTGCAATATAAAAGGCTATTAGAGCAAGCATGACAGAAAAAACACCATCAACACTACTCGGCTTTGACTTTGGAAGCAAAAGTATTGGTGTTGCAGCAGGGCAAATGCGCTAACGAAGCAACACGCAACAAAAAACAGGCAAACAGCAATAAGATAAGCATGGCAGATAAAACAAAAACACCATCAACACTACTCGGCTTTGACTTTGGAAGCAAAAGTATTGGTGTTGCAACAGGGCAAATGCGCTAACGAAGCAACGCGCAACAAAAAACAGGCAAACAGCAATAAGGTAAGCATGACAGATAAAACAAAAACACCATCAACACTACTCGGCTTTGACTTTGGAACCAAAAGTATTGGTGTTGCAACAGGGCAAATGATAACTGCAACAGCACAACCGCTAGCTGCCATCAAAGCGAATGATGGCATTCCCAATTGGAATATCGTTGAAAAAGTAATTAATGATTGGCAACCGGATTTAGTGGTTATCGGTTTACCGCTAAATATGGACGGCTCAGAGCAAACAATAACTCAACGTGCCAAGAAGTTTGCGAACCGCTTAAATGGACGTTTTGGCGTAAAAACGGCCCTTCAAGATGAGCGCCTTACTACAGCCAGTGCCAAAGAGTTTATCTTTACACACGGCGGTTATAAAGCCCTTGATAAAGGCAAAATTGATAGCGTTTCAGCTGCATTAATTTTAGAAAGCTGGATGGAAAGTTACTACGGCTAATCATCTATACCCAAACCTGAATTTAAAAACCGCGCTTGCTCAAACAAGCGCGTTTTTTGTTTCTTAAAGATTTGTTATGTTTAAAAAGCAAATGCTAATAACCACTTGTTATTTGAAATAATTGAGCTGTTCATCTTGAAAAACTGATGGTAAATCTCTTTGCGGCGCAAAACGTTCATCTTCTTTAACCTCAACTCGGGACAATGAAAGCGCAATGCTCTTTAATATCAATGAGTTAAGCTTACACATCATGCAGTATTGATAGTTTTGTGTAGTTCAAGGCAAATCAGCTAGCAATATGGAAGCTTGATTTTGCATTCCGCTGATATCCTTAACCATTACTTATGGTGTAATAGAGTGTAATAGAATTTACTTTGCAGATGAACTATCCTTGAGTAACTAAATTAATGGCTACAAACCAAAAGTAAAACAGTTAGTATCAGAGCAGCATGGTACTAGAGCAAAATGCTGAAATATAAACTAAAAAATCGCTTTAGATAGGTAAGGCGAGCACTTTGTGAAAATATTAGTAGTACCCTTTGCCCTCTTTTAAGAGGGCTTTTTTTTAGCATTAAAAAACGCATAAGATAGCTTATATTACACATCTTTATTTACAATAAGAGTATTACAAAAAAACCACGTTTGTTTCTCACAAACGTGGCTTTTTCTTTACTCGGCTATTATAAAATCAGCAATTACACTTGTTTAATACGCCTTGCTAATGTGCGATATTGATCTGAAACATTCTCACCGAACAGGGGATCTTTATACTCGTCATGTTGCCATTGCTTTTCAAGATTAGACCAATCATCAGCTGATAGACTATCTTTAATCAAAGGTAAAATTTCCTGCTCTTCATAAGCTAAATGAGCCGATTGTAGCTCTACAAAATTGCGTAATTTTTCAATACATTGTTCTTTGGGCACAATCGCATCGAGCAAAATCATATCTAATAATTCATCCAGTTCGACAGTTACTTTTTTTATTGCTTTATGCTCTTGAGATAAACGCATAGCAACTTCATCGGATACAACACGATATTTTATATAATAATCGTAAATAAGATCTTCCATTGGATGATGATATTTATCTGAATAATTTCTTAAATAAGTGATAATCGTTTTAATTAAACGGTAATCAATCTCTTCATCTTTCTCTAATAATTGAATCTTTTTTCTTAAAAGTTTCAAAAGCAGACTCATATTGGCATGATCATTATGGATAATCGATAACATAATAAATACTCAGTAAATGGCACAAAGAGTAACCAGTATAGCCATTCAATATTAATAAACCGATGAACTAAATCACATTACCCATAAATTATCAGCAGTCCTACTTCACTTAAATGTTCAGGTTTATAAAAGGAAAACATTTAGCCCTGTTTTTGGCTTGTGCGACAGAAAGTGTAAAGAACAGATCACCAGTTAATTACCGCTAGCCCTCTTTCGCTTAATATCTCATTTACCTGTTTAAAGTGTCCACAACCAAGAAAACCTCGATACGCTGATAAAGGAGAAGGATGCGTTGATTTTAAAACAGTATGTTTTTGTGAATCTATCAAACGTCCTTTTTTATGTGCGTAACTTCCCCATAATAAAAAAACAACTCCGTTTTGAGAGTCATTTATTTCACTAATAATATTATCAGTAAAAATCTCCCAGCCCTTCGATGCATGACTGCCGGCATTTCCCTTTTCTACCGTTAACACTGCGTTTAATAATAAAACGCCTTGTTTAGCCCAATGCTCCAGATTACCCGATTCGGGTATTTTATAACCGGCAATACTGGTCGATAATTCTTTATAAATATTACGTAATGAAGGTGGGATTTTTATTCCGTCAGGTACTGAAAAACTAAGACCGTGAGCTTGATTCTCTCCATGATATGGATCTAAATCTACCGTTACACTAATTTTCATGAGAATATTGTGAACTCCCTATTGATACCTGTCTCTTATACACATCT
>JABXKR010000242.1 GCA_013619145.1 Psychromonas sp.
CTCAGCTCGAAAACCAGTATTGCGTTACAGCATTCGATAAGGGAGCAACCATTCAAGATGTTAAATGCTTGCATTTACATCTACCGATAGAGGATTAACCCAGTTAATCGCTCGAAAGGCCCTCATGCTGTGCCTTATTCTGGTCTCCGAGCTGAGTCCTGATAAAGCACATTGAGGTATCATGGATATATACAATCTTCTGTTAATCCCAATATATTTAGCGTGTTTTTATCAAGCTCTCCGCCATAAAACTTAGCAAGAGCACTGTTAAATATTTCTGTATTTTCATTTGTGCAGGCAAACAAGGTCATTGACGAGTGAAACTTCAAATAATCTGGAAATCCAAAGATATCTTTTGCACTGCTAGCGTTAACTTGAAGCACTAAATTCGTACATTCAATTAGCCTTGTACCCAGAATAGGGTGTTTTATATATGCAGCAGCTTCTTGTAGAGACTGAATTGCAAATTTCCGTGCTGTAATGCTTCTTCCCAAGCCGTCTATTTGCGGAAATATATACCATATCCAATGTGATTGTTTCTTACCTGCTTTAAGTTCTTGCAGTACACACTCGTAGCAAGCATCTTGTACATTTAAGAAACGCGAAAGTTTATATTTATCGAGCATATGTTCGTTAATCACAACATCACCTATTTCATCTTTAATAGAAAAACACTGGCGTTAGCAATATGCCTTACATACACTCTAGGCTTGAACGTAAATCGTAACAACTCAGTGTATGATTCTCTGCTCTTGTTTTTCCCTTAATAACCAACATAACACACCAGCAACTTACTGATATTAATACACAAGCCGGCAATTTGATTGGCAGCGCCGTATTGATAGCAAAGTTATACAATGCTTTCTCTGAACATTGCCAAGGTAAATTTAACTGCTCATTTAACAATAAGTGCTAACTATTGTGGATTTATATCGGTGATTTTGCCAAAATCAATGCAATTAACAGGGCTGCTGCACAGTAAGCAACACTTATTGTAAAGAGATAGTCTGGCACCAAACGGCTTACACTCTGACATACATATTCAGGAAAAATACAATGCCAACAGTAAAAAAAACAAAGCGCAACTCGCCGGCAAGCAGCATAATTATTGCAATCGGACTCGTTATGATTGTTGCCGGAACTTATTCTTATTTCACCAGTAAAAATAACGTTCTTCAACCGGTTGCAGAGCTAGAGCCAACGCCGGTAATTGAGCCCGTTAAGGTGCAGCAACCTGCTGCAGCAATTACAGAGACAGTAACACCTCCACTCTTAGTAGCCGCTGAGCCAGAAGTGATAGTTGAACCAACTCCAGAAGTAGAGCCTGCTATCAAGCTGCCCCCATTGGATGAGTCGGATACAATGGCGTTACAGTCAGCGCAACAACTATCATCGCTAGCGACATATTCGCCATTATTAATAAAAACAGATATTATCAGGAACTTCGTTGTTTTTACTGATAACTTCGCCAGAGGAGACTTGCTGGCCAATTTTAGCCCGTTAATAAAACCTGCCGATAAATTTAGTGTGCTTAAACGAGACAATAAAATTTATCTTAATGAACAAAGCTATAACCGCTATGATCCCTATGTAGAAATCATAAACTCAATTGATATTGAGTTTATGATCAGCCAATACACCAAGTTAAAACCTTTATTTGATCAAGCTTATCAAGAGATTGGTTACCCGGAAGGCGCATTCGGCAGTACCTTGATTGAAGCAATCGATACAGCACTCGACGCCCCTGTTATTCGCGAGCCAATTGCATTAGTGGCGCCATCAGCAATGTATAAATTCGCAGATCCTGAATTAGAAACGCTAGCCGATGCTCAGAAACTTATGATTCGCATGGGTCCGGATAACATGCTTAAACTGCAAGAGAAACTGCAGGAAATTCAGAGTGCTTTGTTAGCTATCTCTGAGCAGTAAAGACTGCCAGCTATTTACGTTTAACCACCATTGCAGGGAAATGGTGGTTAAACGACAGCCCTTAAAGGCATAGATAACGAACCATGCGCAAACAGCTATAATATCTATTGGCATATAAAAACACAGACAAACGCACGTTTAAACAGTTTTTTAGACCATATTATCTGTAAGCAGATCAAACATAATTGTTTCAGTTACTTGTTCGAGCTCGTATTGACCTAAGAATGAAAAGTCATCAGTCCCTATCTCCCCGACCCCAACACCGACGATATTTGGCTGTTCATCAAGAATAATAAACATAAGCTTTTTGCCTAACTTTGCACTATCAATCGTTACCGCTTCTGAATTGTTACCTTGCTTACGTAACGCTTTATCCAATAAGCCCACAGTGGTTGATAGAGTTCCGCAACGCTTCATAAACAGTTCGTTTACTTGTACAGCCATGCTCAGTAATTGTTCGATATTACTTTTCATATTTTGCCTTTTCTATTCTTATATTTGTAATGCGCATTACCACAATCAACTTGGTTGCTTGCTGAATTTTGTACAAAGCAATACACAGCAGGCATCTTGCCTGTTGATTTTCTATATGTAGGCAAAGCGTTTTTTAAAGCGATCATTTGAGCTACTTGATGAAATATTGAAGGTTTTATCTGCAACAATACGCTTGTTTAATTCAATGGTCATGCGCCAAGGGCCGCATTTATCTTCAACCGGAGCCCAAATTGTATCACCAAGATAAAATTCCCAATCATTATTCGTGATATGAATTTCACCTGTAAAAGGAGCTCGTAATTTTCCGGCTTGATCATGAATACCAGGATGTTCAATACAGTAATTAATTTTGCTGCCACGGGCGTTTTTTATATTAACGATAAAACCAAATTCAATATCTATTTCAGCGGGGATATCAGTGGTAAATTCTTTTATCTTGGGCAGCTCCTTTGCTTTAGATTGCCATTGAGAGTGGATACCATAGGTCTGCATTTTTATAATTGCTTTCTGCTTGGCCATCTTAAGTTCTGCTTTATAGTCATAATTGCAACGGATTATAACAGATACAAAGTGACTACAGCCAGTTAGGTACAAGACAAGAGCCAATTCCCGTTTTTAATAGTTGGATGATCTATACATTCGAAATTGAATTAACTGCATTCGCCGAAACGATAGTACTTTAATTTATTCCTTTAACAGCATGCTAAATTATTATTAATATCCTATAGTGAAACTGTGGTTAGTTCTCCATTAGAAACGCTGCAAAATAACATTCGAAGATATAAATTAAGGGGACTGGAATAATGACTAGCAAAGCAGACGTTGTCAGTTTTAACTATGTCGAGAATGAATTAGAGCCAGTAAAGCAACTGCAGTTAGATTCGGGTCGACAAGTGCAGGCACACTCGAACGAAAATGGGGAGCTCATAGAGATCACCGAAGAAAATGGCGATATTATCCTCAAGATCCTTATGACAGAAAGCGGTCCGGTTATTTCTCTAACCGGCACACACCTTAAGCTTCAGGCAACAGAATCTATTGCTCTGCAAGCAAAAAAAATCAGTATTGAAGCAACAGAAAAAACTTCACTAAAAAGTAATGGCACCATGGAAATAGAGGCATCCGCCGACATTGATATCAAGTCAGAGAACGACATCCGAGCCAAAGGCAAGATGATTTTCCTGAACTGACTAGCTACATAATTACGGCTTGCCCCCAAGGCTCACACCGCGACCAGAGGATAAAACTATGCCAAATGCGGCCCGTATTGGCGATATGGTAAGACAGGACTCCCCGCACTGTCACGCCCCAATTCATCCGCCGGCACCTATTCCGACTCCAGTGCCCCACCCGGCACTTCCTCTGCCAATTATCACCGGAGCTTTCACTGTGCTTATCGGTAATCAGCCAGCCGCCCAGCTTGGCAGTATGACCACTCCCTGTGTATTACCAGGTTGTGTTCCTGCCGGGCCCGGCAATGTTGTTATGGGCTCAACCAGCGTAATCATTGGCGGTATGCCCGCTGCCCGGGTCAATGACCTAACTGCGCATACAACCTGTGTTGCCCCTATTCCCGGCCCGGTAGGTAAAATTCTACCGCCCGGTTGTCCTACGGTAATGATTGGAGGATAAACTTATCAAACGACTACACTTTGAAACGCTGAAGCCTTTATGCCCCATCTGCCTTAAAGGGCAGCGACATTCACCACTTAAAATCGGCTCTGTTTTCAAGGAGAACGGCTATTGCGTGACAGAAGGAATTCTACTTTGCTCACACCCTCAATGCCTAAGTGAATTCCCTATTATTGATGGCATACCAATTATCGTGAGCGATTTGAGAAACTATATATCCCAAAATATTCTGCCGCTCCTTGAACGTCATGATCTGACTGCCACAATGGAAAGCCTGCTCGGAGACTGTTTTGGACCGGGATCAGCCTTTGATAGCCAGCGCCAGCACCTAAGTACTTATGCTTTTGATCATTATGCTGATCTTGATCCCGAGGAAACCGCCACCCCACCGTCAATACCAGGCTCTGTGGCTAGACTGTTGAAACAAGGCCTGCAGTCACTAACAGGAAAAAAAAGCGGACCTGTTATAGATATTGGTTGTGCGGTCGGTCGCAGCAGTTTTGAACTTGCCCAAGAGTTCGACGATTTAGTGCTTGGCGTGGATATTAATTTCAGTATGCTTAAAGTGGCAGCGTCAATCATGGAAACTGGCCAAATTACCTATCCTAAACGAAGAGTGGGAATAACCTACGATCGCCGAGAGTTTTCATTGCCAGCTGACAAAAAAAGAACAGACAAACTGGATTTCTGGGTTTGCGATGCCACGGCCCTTCCCTTGGCAAGCGAGTCGTTCAGTTTAGCGGTCAGCCTTAATCTGCTCGATTGTGTCACCTCACCCTATGACCACTTAAAAGAACTGGCGAGAGTTCTTAGTTCTAAAAGCTGCGGTATTATTGCCACACCTTATGACTGGTCTGCCAATGCCACACCTGTTGGTTCATGGTTGGGGGGGCACTCCCAGCGATCTCCCTATCAGGGAGCCAGTGAGGCGATATTAAGATCATTGTTGGCCGGTGGCGATCACCCCAACGCGCTGGCGGAACTGGCACTGATCTCAGAGCAAGAGATTCCATGGTCATTGCGACTTCATGACCGCAGTCATATGCAATACCAGGTACAAATGACAATGGTGCAAAAATATGTCAGCACTTAAACTCGTATCCAGCAGCACAATAACTTGCCCGCGCATCCACTTTGGCCGGTGCTCTTTTATAGCTCCGACAGGATTTACACTACAGCAACAAGCTTCAGTGACAAATGACTATACCAATACAGATGGTGAGACAGATAAGAGTAAACCAAGCAGTTTCGATGCTAAGTCTCCTCTGACTATTACACTAAGTAACTGCAAAATTCCCTCCGTTACTCCCATATGCTCAAATAAAGCAACAGATATGAAACCAGAAGCCTATCCGGCCAGTATTTGTCTCACCACTTTACCCATATCAGTCATTAATACACCGCTGGCTTATCTACAGCAAAGCAACGAAGCATTAAAATTCGCTAACATAAATTACCAGCTGGACTTTTGCCGAGAAGAGTTATTCAAAGCGCAGCCTGCCGCCTGTTCCCAATCCTGGCTGCAAACGAATTTCAAAATATTCCAACTAAGCTTAAGCTGGCTTAATAATGACGAACTGATTATTACTACTCTATCGGTATCAGAGTCCGGTGTTGAAAAAGGCTGGATGAATCTGCGCAGTTTTGCTGATTCAGTAGTACTTTAAGTGAGGGTAAATGAATACCTGTGCCGTTTTTATTTTTGCACTTTTATTAACATTGCTACCCGCTGCGCTCCTGCGGGCCGAAATATACAGTTACACTGACGCTGCTGGCATGGTGCATTTCAGCAATGTGCCGCATTCAGCTCATTATTGGCAAAGGATCAGGGCAAAAATCAACAGTCAGAAAAAAGTGTCTGGCAGCGGATCGGCAAACTCAGTCGATCACTATGACCCTCTGATCAGAAAAGCATCCAAACAAAACGCCGTTGCCTTTGCTTTAGTTAAAGCGGTAATAAAAGCCGAATCCAACTTTAAAGCAGATGCCGTCTCACCAGCTGGTGCAATGGGAATTATGCAGATAATGCCGATCAATCTTAAACCGCTTAACATTAATGACCCTTTCAACCCGGCTGAAAACATTATGGGCGGAAGCCTTTATCTAAAACAGTTACTGATACAATTTGAAGGCAATCTTCCTCTGGTACTGGCTGCCTATAACGCAGGTCCCAAGGCGGTTGAACGAAACGGCAGCGTACCGCCTTATGCGGAAACGCAACGCTACGTGAAACAGGTGATGGCTTATTATGAGGGATATCAAAGAGAAAGCCTGCTAGCGAATAAATAGAATTAACCCATGTAGTTCTATGCTTGTTTTATTGTCATTTTCACTTCTTTTAAAATGAATCCTAAAAGTAGCAAAAGTCAAGACGCGCCCCATTGTTTCAAGGGCCTAATCTGAATCGGCAGCTGTTCTCTCGTTTCAAATTCGAATTCATTCTTAACGACAGTTTTCAGACGGTCGTGTCATCAATATTAAATGATAAGCCAATTATTTTTCGAATTTTTTAAAATTAATTTCTGGTGTCTCCATATGTTTTTTGAGTCTACAACATTTATTTCAACTCAGGTCGAATCCTTCTTCTCCTCTAGCATAAGCAACAAAACAGGCATAAGTGTGGGCATTTTCAGGAGTCCAGCGCGGTTTGTTCTGAGCAAGTGCTTGACAATCTGCAGGAGTAAAAGTTTGGTGGTGGTTGGTAGTCCATGCATTATTGTACACAACGCTGTCAGGTATGCTCGAAAGCATTACATTTCTATTATTGTGGTGAACGGAAAAAGTAGGCTGCTTAGACCAGGATACCACATCCCGAGTTTTTAATACTGCGTGGGTAAGTTCGTGAACTGCTGTCATAACACGAGCATCAAACAATTTAGAACGGGTTTTCTCTTTGTTGACTTTCCCACCTTCCATCCTCACTCCACTGGTGACAAATGCAGGGCCAATCCAAAAGCATGGAGGATTATCAAAGAGTGATGGTATGGCAAAACCATAACATCCGCTAGCACATGGAGCACTAACGGCATAGATTACATTTAACGTTTGCGACTGGGTTCCTCTCCCTGGTTTCATACTATTGAGTAACACATCAAATTTTTTAATAATATTGGCTAGGTGCGCATCCATAGTAATATCTGTTGGTACCCCCCAATACCTTTCAATATTTAGCGCCAGCTTGCTCTGAGTTCTATTACGACGGGGAGGTGCTATTTTAAATACTCTCTTGCTTTCGATGATTTTATCTCGGCCCTTGATAATTGATCGTGTGATATTGGCGAATTCTTCCTCTATTACTCTTGATTGGACAGTGCTTGCTTGAGCATCGCAACTTATATTGACTGTCTCATTTAATGCACACTTCTGCACAACTCTGTTACTTCCACTCATTACTGTGGAACTAGCTCTTGCCACATTATTTCTAAGGGGGCAAGTTACCCATATAAATGATGAACCATCAGCATATTTTTTATGGCCACGCGAGGTCGATCCGGAGGTGACCGACACGACAGTTGGTGCTATTTTTAGTGGTTTAGAATGAATTCCAGAACTGCTAGAGATGGCTCCTGGTTCTTTGATATTGCTCTTGATGTATTCTATTGCTTCTGGATATTTTTTACCCGCAGAGGAAACAACTTTTTTCAATTCGCTATGAACTGCTTTACTTAGTCTTAATTCGTCTGTGGGTCTTATTGCCTCAACATATTGCCCCAATAAACCATTAAGTTTATGAAGCCTACTTTTTTTGACCCATTCAAAATGCCAGTTTCTTGATCTGATAAGTGTCATGTAATGACTGTAATCAAAAGGCATAGCTATTTCTCCTATCTTTTCCCAATAAACACCCACGGATTCCAGTCGATACGGTTTTTATCTATACAAATTGATAAATAAAATACACATTTTGAGTCACCGACATGTCGATGATTAATATCCACCCCATCACTCATCTCGCGTCCCTAAAACAGGCCGTAAACTCGAAGGCCAAGTACTATTTGCCAATGGCAACGAGCCGTATATATCATAAAAAGCCGCCAGTAAATCCGTTTGCAGTTTATTTGGAAACTGCGCTCCTCG
>JABXKR010000246.1 GCA_013619145.1 Psychromonas sp.
AGATGTGTATAAGAGACAGTTTTTCAAGTGAACATAGAAAAGAGGAACGCTATCTTTACAAGAGCAGATTGTCACTTTCTACTGAAGAGGCTAGATATACAGGAGAAGTCGTTGACTTTTCATACTCAGGTCTAAAAATTAAGCTTGATCAAATTGCCGCTTTACCGCCATCAAGCAGGGTCACAATTAATTTATTGGCCTTACAAAAGGTTTCTGCAAAATTTGCTTTGTCTCACCTGCAATATAAAGTTGTCTACAGTGGTCGTAACAATACTGTGCATCTGCAGGTTTGTGATAGCCAGACACTTAAAATTTGTAATCAATTTTTCTTTTTGTTAGTGCAAAAAAACCCCAGACACTTTACATGTGTGCCACTAAAAACAGTTAAACAGCCCTCTTCTAATCGCTTGTTAGAAATTTCAGAAGAAGCATTTATTAATTGTGTGTTTTTTATTGGTAAAGAGTCCGCTCGACCTAAAATCAGTTTCGCTGCAATTGATAAAGACGATCATCCGTTGCAAAAGCTGTTTTCTATGTATAGTGATAACAGTTCCGAGTTGAATTATTACCCGCTTGCAAATAATCATTTGTACGAGCGTTTGATCACTCAGCCATTTAAAAATAGCGAAACAGGTGAATTATTTAAGGAAGCGCTAATCTATATTAAAGCTTCTAAAGATAAAGATAATAGATGGTTAATAAACAGTTTTCTTGATAGTGACTTTAAATCTGAACAACATAAAATTGAATTTATTACCCAGACGGATAAAGAAGCTACATTTTATGCTGTACATTACCGACTCACAGCACTTGAGCCAGTTAATTTAATAGATATAAAATATGAAATTCGTGCAATATCACGCTATGCAATTCACTTAACAAAAAAGCTTGAAGAAGAGCTACGGGCAATCAATGCGATGATTGAACTGACAGATCGGACACACGATATTCTACAAACAATAAAATATAGAGAACTCATAACTGAGAAAAGTTGATAGGAATATAAAAAATCAGCCTGAACCGATCTCCTGAAACTGACAGAGCACTGCAACTCTAAGCGGGAATTTAATTGCTCAATTTTCAATAGGATCAAAAAAGCCAATCCCGCAATTTACAGTGGGATTGGCTTAATAAAACCAGCAATCTATTTAAAAAACAAATTTATCAGGTTAAATGGCGTACACATTTTAATAACATTAATGAGCGTGCATTGAGTTGAATGGTACCCTTAACGTTTTTATGCATATCGGTTAATTCACCTGTATCACAAGCTGTATTAACTTTCATCTTCCAAACCAGTCCCACATCCAACTTGGGTGATTTGCAACCAATTTGATAACTGGATGCATTTAAGATTAAAAACCAATGCTCGCCACACTCGACAGATTCACGTAATTCAAGCGCAATGGCTTGCGAATTAGACGCATGCCAATCATCATCTTCCATTACATAACCATCTGGATGGTACCATTTAACAAGATCTGAACTCTCACATTGGTCAATACAATCATCACTTAAAGCTAAATTAGCAAACAGTCGAGATTCTTGACGTAACTTGATTATCTCACTGGTAAAGTTAAATAATTTTTGGTTTTCATCATTCAGATCCCAGTTTAACCAACTTATTTTATTGTCTTGGCAATAGGCGTTGTTATTACCTGACTGACTATTACCCATTTCATCTCCCGCTAAAAAATGCGGTGTGCCTTGCGATAATAATAAGCTGGTAATAAGATTACGCTTCTGCTGCTGACGAACTCTATTAATGCGTTTACTATCTGTATTTCCTTCATGCCCATAATTTGCAGATAAATTATGACCGTGACCATCTCTATTTTTTTCACCATTCTTACTATTATGGCGAGACTTATAAGAGACCAGATCGTCTAAAGTAAAGCCATCGTGATAGCTGATATAATTAACACTGGTCGAGTTAGAACGGTAACGCTTAGCAAACATATCACGCGATCCTAACAAGCGTGTTGCAAGCTCGGCAACATGCCCCGTATCTCCACGCCAAAAAGAGCGCATCGTGTCACGGTAGCGATCGTTACATTCTAACCAATCACTCGGGAAACCACCTAAACGGTAGCCGCCAGGGCCGATATCCCAAGGTTCAGCAATTAATTTAACGCGGCTTAATATAGGATCTTGAAATATAGCTTTAAAGAAAGCACTCTGTTCATTAAAAGCACCATTTTCGCGTGCTAAGGTAACAGCGAGATCAAAGCGGAATCCATCAACCTGCATCTCAGTCACCCAGTAACGTAATGAATCAAGAGCAAGCTTTAAAGACCATGGATAATCAAGATTTACCGTATTACCACAACCTGAATGATTACTATAATTTGAGTAATCAGGATTATGCCCATTCTTTTCTTTTTCAAAGGTAAAATAATTTTTATTATCAAAACCTTTTAAGCTGATAATCATGCCATCTGCACCAGACTCTCCAGTATGGTTAAACACCACATCTAAAATGACTTCAATTCCTTGTGCATGGAGTTCACGTACCATTGTTTTGAATTCAATTACAGCATCATATTGCGCATAACGACAGTCTGGAGAAAAAAAGTTAATCGGGTTATAACCCCAGTAATTGGTTAATTTTAACGGTTTAAGCCATGCCTCACTCATAAAGCTGAATATTGGCATTATTTGTAAACTGGTAATACCCAGTTTTTTATAATGTTTAATACTCTCAGGGTCAGACAATCCGAGATATTTACCACGTTTTTCCAGCGCTATCTTTTTATTAAGTTGACTAAACCCTTTGACGTGCACTTCATAAAGTATTCGGTCATGAACTGAAACTCTAGGTTTTTTTACCCCTTGCCAATCAAAATTTGGATCAACCACCACAGACTTAGCAACTTGTGAATCATCACTGTCACTTTGTGCTTGCTCAAAACTATGCTGTACGCGGTTTAATGCTTTGGCATATGGATCAATTAATAAGTTGTTGCTGTTAAACAGCAGGCCATTTTCAGGCTCGTAGTCACCATGGACTCGATAGCCGTATAACTGACCTGCTTTTACTTGCTTGATGAAAATACTCCACATATTCCCCTGTTTCACTTCCAGGGAATAAGTTGCAATCTGTTTTTCATAGCTATCAAATAAACACAATTCAACTCGGTAAGCACCTAAGCTATAGACTGAAAAGTGGCAACCATCTTTATCTAAAATCGCACCGAGTGGCAAAAACTGCCCACGCGATGCTGAAAATGGATGATTGTTTTTATCAAATTCAAGTAATTTATCGTTCAATTATTTTTCCTTTTTCTGTAAATATACCGTTGATAATGGCGGTAAATTTATTGTTAATGAGTATGGTTTGTCCTGCCAAGGTTGCTCTTCTGCAACAAAAACACCTAAAGTATCACCCACACTAAAGTTACTGCCCCAGTAATAATGACTATCGGTATTTAAAATAACTTCATATTCACCAAGCTCGGTTACCGGTACACGATAACCTTCTCGTGGTACAGGCGTGAAATTAGAAAGACAGATAACTTGTTTGTCTTGTTTTAAATTATTACGAACAAAAGAGAAAACACTGTTTTCACCATCAGAATGGTCTAACCACTCAAAGCCTTCGTTTTTATAATCAGCTTCAAATAATGCAGTGTTAGATTTGTATAAATGGTTAAGATCCGCAATAAGTTGCTTTTGCCCTTTATGCTTATCAAATTCAAGCAAGTCCCAATCTAACCCAGTATTGTGGTTCCATTCTTTAGTTTGTGCAAATTCCGCACCCATAAAGTTTAATTTTTTGCCCGGATGTGCGTACATATAGCCCATATAAGCTCGTAAATTAGCAGCGGCTTGCCATTCATCACCAGGCATTTTATCTAACATACTTTTTTTACCATGCACAACTTCATCATGTGAAATAGGTAAAACGAAATGCTCGTTATAATGGTACACCATCGCAAAGGTCATTTCATGGTGATGATACTGACGGTACATAGGATCTTCTTGCACATAGCTTAATGTGTCATGCATCCAGCCCATATTCCATTTAAAACCAAAACCTAATCCACCTTCAAATGTCGGTTTAGATACACCGGCAAAGGCGGTTGACTCTTCAGCAATAGTCATCGCATTTGGATACTGACGGTATACTTCTTCGTTAAACCATTTTAATAAACTAATCGCTTCATAGTTATGGTTGCCACCATCAACATTTGGTACCCACTCGCCCTCTTCACGGGAGTAATCCCAATACAGCATTGAAGCAACGGCATCAACACGTAAACCGTCTACATGGAATTTATCAAGCCAGATTAAAGCACTCGCAACTAGGAATTGGCGCACATTATCGCGTCCAAAATCATAAATATATGAGTTCCAATCAGGATGCCAGCCACGACGTGGATCTTCGTATTCGTATAATGGCGTACCATCAAATCTTGCTAAACCGTGCGGGTCTGATGGGAAATGCGCAGGTACCCAATCGACAATGATACCAATTCCAGCCTGGTGACATTGATCAATAAAGAATTTAAGATCATCCGCATCACCAAAACGACTGGTAGCTGCAAATAGTCCAACTGGTTGATAGCCCCAAGAACCGTCAAACGGAAACTCAGAAATAGGCATTACTTCGAGGTGGGTATAACCCATTTCAACAATGTATGGAATTAACTCATCCGCTAATTCGCGATAAGTTAACATGCGTTCTACACCATTTTCATTCTTACGCTTCCATGAGCCTAAATGTACTTCGTAGACGCTCATTGCAGCAAAACGTTTATCACCTTTTTGAGATGCCTGCCAAGCTTGGTCGTTCCACTGATAAGCATCGTGATCAACAACAATTGATGAATGAGATGGATACTGCTCAGCTTGGAAACCAACTGGATCAGCTTTATGTGGTAAACGATTGCCAAGTCCATCTTTAAGCTCAAATTTATAAGCGCAACCCACTTCCAGATCAGGAACAAAAATCACCCAATGACCACACCAGCTGCGTTGCATCGGCTGACGCTGTCCATCCCAATGATTTACTTCCGTAATCAAACTAACACTTGATGCATTTGGTGCATAAACGATAAAACGTACACCACTGATCTCTTTATCTTCACAGCTGACAGTTTTTAGTTGTGCGCCTAATGTCTTATATACATTTTGTGGTGCTTCATGCAATGTTGATAAACCATCAAAAGCAACATCATGGAATTGGTACGGATCCACAAAACGGTGATTTGCATCTTTATAAATCGCATTTAATTCATAAGCAAATTTCTCAGTTGCATCTACTAATTCAAGTTCAAATAAACCTGCATCATCAACTTTATTAAGTTGTGCCATTGCACTATCAGAGCCTAATGCATACAACTCAACTTCCAGTGCATCGGGTAACCAAACTCGTAAAATAAACCCCTTTCCCGATGGGTTGGTTAATAAACCTAAACGCTCAAAAGGATTATCTAACTTTGCTTCTTTAAGCAAGGAGATTAAAGAAACGTGCTCAGTATGCAGTGAGCGCTGTTTTTCCACTACATCAATTGGTTGTTTTTTCACTACAGCAATTGGTTTTTTTTTCGCTTGTTTGCTTACAGTTTTATTCATAGTTTTCGCATCCAATAGTTAATTCATGATATAGCTTATACCTAGTTAACCGAGAAATTTGATAATCAGAATAATAAACAGTGACTATCTTCAACACATAAAAATAGAAAAGAACGTTCTATATTTGATTTTATTAATGTGAAGATAGTGACTTCTTATGATTATCAGCGGAGAAATGGTCAGGAAGCGAGCTTTGCTTATAATATTCGGGAGTAACCCCGAATATTGTACGTTGATCTAGCCGCTTCCTTACGTCCTAATCCACATTTCTAAGAAGTTTAAGTACGCTAATTTATTTTTTTCGAGCTTCTGTTAAATCTGCAAGTAGTGTTTTTACTTGTTGATTATTAAATAACTGCTCGATATTTTGAGACAATTTACGTTGCCAGTTACGATATTCATCACTTGTACCTGGAACATTTACCGGCTGGTCCATTTCTAAAAAATCTTCCAGTTGTAAACTTAATAGTGCAGAGCTTCCTTTTGCTAAATGTTTCTGCAGGGCAAAGTTGAGTGTTTGATCCATCCCGGTATACATAGCATCACGAGAGAAGTCATGCGGTAAGCTACCTAAACCATGTAAGCTGTCTAATATTTGTTGCTTACAAACAAGACGATCTGTTAATAATTCTTCGAAAACTTCCAGGTCTGGGTATAAACCTAATTCACGACCTAAATGAAGATCTTCACAATGCCAGAAACCTTTGATGGTTGGCATATCATGTGTAGATAACGTCGCCATTGCTTGCTCTGCGTAATGGTCAGGAGCAATATAGCCACCATCTTCTGCTTGCTCAAAGAAGAATACTTTATAAGAGTAAACACCCGCATCTTTTAATAAAACATCAATACCTTCAGGTACAGTCCCCAGATCTTCGCCAATTACCAGACACTCATTACGCACACTTTCCAGTGCTAATAAATTAAGCATATCTTCAACTTGGTAATAGATGTATGCACCTTTTTCTGCACTTGCATTATCAGGCACCCACCATAAACGCAGTAACGCCATCACGTGGTCAATACGTAATGCACCACAGTGGCTCATATTAGATTGTAATAATTCAATAAATGGCTGGTATGCAGTTTCTTGTAATTGATCAGGTGCAATTGGTGGTAAGCCCCAACTTTGACCTAGAGGACCTAAGATATCAGGTGGCGCACCAACACTGATATGTTCACAGTAAAGTGAGTGGTTAGCCCAAATTTCAGAACTGCTAATACCAACACCTACGGCTAAATCACGGTAAATACCAAGACTCATACCCAATGATTTTGCTAATTGATCAGCTTCTTCTAACTGTAATTCAGCAATCCACTGCGTGTAACACCAGAATAATACTTCTTGAATATTTTCTTTAATCCAAGTTTGTGTCGCTTCGCTTTGGAATGCCTGGAACTCTTCAGGCCAAACAGGCCAGCCCCATGAACTTGCATCTAATGCTAAAAAGTGGAACTGTAATGCATCATAGCTAGCTTGCTGCGTTAATGATTCGCCTTTCTCTTCTACATATTTGTTAAATGCAGTCAGGCGTTTTTTGCTTTTAGCTTTACCGTCATTAAGTGTGACAAAAAGCTCTCTTAATGCAGACAGTTTTAAAGCAGTTACACCTTCATAATCAACCCAGTCTGTATCACGTAATGCGGCCAACTCTTGTTTAAATTCCGCGCTTTCCGTTTTAGCTTGCAAAGATTTATTGCGTGCATATTCATCAACTGAAGTAATATCAGTATATAAAATATTCAACCATTTTCTTGATGACGGGCTATATGGGCTTGCATGACCAGGCTGAGATGGAGATAAGGCATGAATTGGGTTTAAACCAATAAAATCACCGCCATTTTCTTTTGTTTTTGCTAGTAGAGTTTTCAGATCAGTGAAATCACCGATTCCCCAGTTGGCTTCACTTTTAAGGCAGTACAACTGAACACTTGTACCCCAAATTTTTTCACCTTGGGTAATTGGCTCTGGTGCATAACAACGAGATGGCGTGATAATTAACGGCATTGTAGCTAATGCTTCATCAATTCCCTGATCGTAAATAGACAAAGAATGATAACCAATTGGCAAATCAACGGTTAACTCAACTTGATAACATTGGAATTCAACATCAGAAATTTCTTTAATGGCAGTTAAAGGAAATCCCGTTGCACAAACAGTTTGTTTAATTTCACTATTGTCTTCCAGTATGATCTTGTAGATTAACGGATCAGCAGCTGAATCAATAGGTAAACGAACATCAAATGTATACGATGCGTTTTTTTGGCAAACTGATACAGGAGGTAATGGAGATAACCAATGTTTTTTCTCTTGTTCATTATAATGCGCTGTTAAAAGCGAATCATCTGACGCGTCGTAACCCATCTTTCCAATTATATTTCGTATATTCTCATCAGAGACTTTAGCAGGGTTCCCCCATGCATCAACAAAATTTGGATTAATACTTTTTAATCCCATAAACATATCTAAAGTAGAACTGGTCATAACACACCTATTTTTGTTTTCTTAAAATACTGCAAACTTATAATT
>JABXKR010000248.1 GCA_013619145.1 Psychromonas sp.
CGGCTTAGAAGGCCGTTGCTCTATCCAGCTGAGCTAAGGGCGCGAAGCTGGTTTTAAAACTACAAACATGTATAAAACATGTTTTTTAAATTTGGTCGGTGATAAAGGATTCGAACCTTTGACCCCCTGGTCCCAAACCAGGTGCGCTACCAAGCTGCGCTAATCACCGAGTATTTTTTAACTCTATTTAGGGATTATGCTTTGCGGGTCAGACCTCTGGTCCAACTCTTTATAAACCCAAGGAGATGCACTAATAAATTGCGCTAATCACCGAGAAGTTGTTAAGCGATTAAGCCGTGACAACGAGGCGAGATATTACTGAGTTGTGCCTAGCTCGTCAAATATTATTTGCGTTTAATTTGTCAGATGCTGATTTATTAAACGCATTGTATATTTTAACTACTTGATGGAGCATTTTCGATCGTTTTTAAAGCGCTTTAAAATCTATTGAGCGTTGTATTTTAAGCAGATGTTGTCCTAATAAAACAGCCGCAACGGTTAAACCTACTGTAATACCAATCCAAAAACCTTTTGCGCCAAGTGGTTCGACAATTAGATCTGTCATACCTAGTAGATACCCCAATGGTAAACCAACAACCCAGTAGGCGATAAAGGTGCGCGTGAAAATTGCCATCATCTCTTTATAACCACGTAAAGCGCCGGCAGCAACAACTTGAATCGAATCAACACATTGGTACATTGCAGAGAACAGCATCAAAGTTACGGCTAAAGTGATAACCTCTTGATGATCTGTATAGAGTCGGGCGATATCTTCTTTAAAGATAACGGTTAATACTGCCGTCAGTATTGATAAACCCAGTCCCACAGTAAATCCTGCATAACTTGCACTTTTAGCGCCGCTCTTATTATCACGACCCAAATTAAATCCAACACGAATACTGACTGCATTCGCAATACTCATGGGCAGCATAAATACCATGCTTGCAAAGTTAATTGCTATTTGATGGGCAGCAACAATCATCGATCCTAAAGGTGCGATTAATACTGCAATACCGGCGAAGATGGTTACTTCGAAAAACAGGGCGACAGCTACGGGTAATCCAAGTTTAAATATGGACCATATCTGTGCATAGTTTGGTGCAGAAAATGACTTGAATAGCGGATAGTGTTGCAGTTTCTTAGTATACAGCACATAAAATAGCAGCGCGAAAAGCATTAGCCAGTAAACTATGCTGGTTGCAACACCACAACCGACACCACCTAAGGCAGGTAAACCGAATTTCCCATATACAAAAATCCAGTTAAGAGGAATATTGGCTATTAAACCGATAAAACCGACCACCATTGCAGGTTTGGTGAGAGATAATCCTTCTACATAATTACGTAATGCCTGGAACAATAAAAAAGCGGGCACTGCGAATAGCACTGCATATAAATAACGGGTGGTTATCTCTTTTAATGCGGGCTCTATATCCATTAAATTAACCGCATAACCTGCGTTATATAGAAGTAATGTGATCGGAATCGAAAGCAGTAATGCAAGATACAAACCCTGCTGACCTGTTTCTGGAATTTTGGCCGTGTCATTCGCGCCATGTGCCTGCGCGGTAAGCGGTATTAACGCCATTAATATACCCACACCAAATAAGATGCACGGCAGCCATATGCTCGCAGCAATAGAAACAGCCGCCATATCATTGGCACTAACTCCTCCAGCCATTACGGTATCAACAAAACCCATTGCGGTTTGTGCAAATTGAGCGATAAAAATGGGGATACTTAATTTAATAAGTTTACTGATTTCTTGACGATAGGTCACTGAAGTTTCCAACTGAATAAAAATGCTAAAAGAGAAGCTTGTTTATACGCATTAGATTCATGCTTTGCAATGATATTTGCACTGTTAATTATGGCTGGAAATTAACCTTGCTATTGGTATGACGACAAATAAATTCAAAGAGTTTTTCGATAAGGGTTAGCATTCGCCATGCCTTCTTGTATATTAGTGAAATTCTATTTCATCCGTAATAATTAAGAGTGTATAAAAATGAGCCAAGTTGCCTCTATCGAAGAAGTGGTTGAAAAAAAACCACAAGAAAAACACCTTTCAGATTATCGAGTTTCAGATTTCACGGTGAGCACATTAGATCTTGAATTTGATCTGTTTGATGACAATACACAGGTAAAAGCGACCAGCGAAATGTGTCGTACTGATGATAATAAGCAACCACTATTTCTGTTTGGAGAGCAACTGAAATTAGTCTCCCTTTTAGTTGATGATATTGATTATTGTGATTACCAGTTAGTAGAAGGCGGTCTGTTAATCAATAACTTGCCGAGTGAATTTAAGTTACAAATTAATACAGAAATCAGTCCTGAAAGTAATAAAGCATTTGAAGGTTTATATAAATCAGGAGATGCTTTTTGTACGCAGTGTGAAGCGGAAGGTTTTCGCCGTATTACCTATTATTTAGACAGGCCGGATGTGATGGCTAAATTCACCACTAAAATCACCGCCGACAAATCACTTTATCCGTCGCTTTTATCAAATGGTAACCGTATTGCACAGGGGGAGTTGGATAACGGTCGTCATTGGGTGAGCTGGGCAGATCCTTTCCCAAAACCTGCTTATCTGTTTGCATTGGTTGCCGGTGATTTTGATTGTTTAAAAGACAGCTTTACGACACAGAGCGGGCGACAAGTTGCGTTAGAACTATTTGTAGATAAAGGTAATTTAGATAAAACAGCACATGCGATGTTATCGCTAAAAAATGCCATGAAGTGGGATGAGCAGCGTTTTAATCTGGAATATGATCTCGATATTTATATGATTGTTGCCGTTGATTTCTTCAATATGGGGGCGATGGAAAATAAAGGCTTGAATATTTTTAATTCTAAATTTGTTTTAGCCAATTCACAAAGCGCCACCGATCAGGATTATTTAGGCATTGAAGCTGTAATTGGTCATGAATATTTCCATAACTGGACAGGTAATCGCATTACTTGTCGTGACTGGTTCCAATTGAGCCTTAAAGAGGGCTTAACTGTTTTCCGGGATCAGGAATTCAGCTCAGATTTAGGCAGTCGCAGTGTTAACCGTATCGCCAATGTTAAAATCATGCGTAATCATCAATTTGCAGAGGATGCAGGACCGATGTCCCATCCTATCCGACCAGCATCTGTGATGGAGATGAATAATTTTTACACCGTAACCGTTTACGATAAAGGTTCTGAAGTTATTCGCATGCTGCATACTTTATTAGGTGAAAGCAAATTCCAACAAGGTATGCAGTTATATATCGAGCGATTTGACGGGCAAGCGGTGACCTGTGATGATTTTGTGGCTGCGATGCAGGATGCCAGTGGCATTGACTTAAAACTCTTTAAACGTTGGTATTCACAATCGGGTACACCGCAAGTGAATGTGACCGACTATTTTGATCCCGCAAAGAACAGTTACCAAATTACTTTTAAGCAAAAAAACTTGCCAACTGCGGATCAGAAAGTCAAACAAGCTTTACATGTCCCTGTTGATATTGAACTGTTAGATGACACCGGCAATGCGCTCGATTTAGGTAATAAGCAAAATAGTAAAGTGCTCAGTTTAACGCAAAATGAACAGACATTTGTGTTTGAAAATATCTTTCACAAACCGGTACCTTGTTTGTTCCGTGGTTTTTCTGCCCCTGTTAAATATCAATATGCATATACGGATCTGCAACTGCTGCATCTGATTAATTTTGCCAGTGATGAATTCTCTCGTTGGGATGCAGGGCAAAGCTTGTTTAATAAATACTTGGTAAAAAATGTTCAGCAGTTACAAGCTAAGCAAAATATGTATTTGCCTGATCTGTTGATCAATGCTTTTAAATCGGTATTGGTTAGTGCTGAATTAGATCCGGCATTGATTGCAGATATGTTTGAGTTTGTTAGCGAAACCGGGGCAATGGAGTTATTTGATACTGTTGATATCGAAGCCCTGCACCTGGCGCGTGAGTTTATGCTTAAGCAGTTAGCTGCTGAGTTAATAAATGAATTTATTTTGGTCTACCAAAATCATCAGGTGAGCGGTGATTACCAACCAGATAGTAATGATATTGCTCATCGCAAACTGGCTAATTTGGCGCTGTTATTTATCAGTAAAGCGGACCCTTCACTTGCCAATGATTTAATTATTAAACAGATTAATAACAGTCATAATATGACTGATCATCTGGGTGCTTTGCTTGCCGCCAATAATACCTTCGTTGATTGCCGTGAAACTGTTATGGCCGACTTTGAAAACAAGTGGTTTGAAAATGGTTTAGTGATGGATAAGTGGTTCAGTTTACAAGCGACTTTACTTGATAACGATGTACTTGAAAACATCAAGGCGCTGTTTAAGCACCGTAGTTTTGATTTTAGTAACCCTAACCGTTTACGCGCATTAGTGGGCGCTTTTGTGCAGAACAATCCATATCATTTCCATGCAAGTGACGGTAGTGGTTATCTGTTTTTAACTGAACAGTTGATTAAACTCAATGAGCAGAACCCGCAAGTCGCATCGCGTTTGATTACCCCGCTTATTCAATTTAAACGCTTAGATGAAAATCGTAAGCAGCTGATTAAAGTGCAATTAAATCGTTTACTTAAACTTGATAATTTAGCATTGGATCTCTTTGAAAAAGTGACAAAAGCACTCGCGCAATAATACCAATAAAATTAACGTGATCTAATTAGCCTTTCTGATGATTCAGCGAGGCTTTTTTTTTATGGCATGATCCAATGCAGGTTTTCAGTTAGAGAGTTTGTAGAGGATTAACTACAATGCTTATTTGAATAATTTAAAAATAATAACTAGAAGCCTCTATGAAAAAAATTCAGCTAAAGTATGTTTTACCAATTGTTATTCCTTTAATCATTTTATTATTGCCGATTACAAGTTTTGGCATAGTTGATATGACCTTGGTGGAGCAACGGATCATTGCAATTTTTGTTATGGCTGCACTTTGCTGGGTTTTAGAGCCTATTCCTATCTATGCGACATCGGTTTTAATTATTGTTTTAGAGCTGTTACTTATTTCCGATAAAGGTTTGTGGTTTAGCAAAACCCCATCCCCTGAATTAGGGCATTTAATCAGTTATAAAACCATTATGGGTACCTTTTCTTCGCCGATTATTATGCTTTTTTTAGGTGGTTTCTTTTTGGCAATGGCCGCCACTAAATACCGTCTGGATATCAACTTGGCACGGGTATTACTTAAACCGTTTGGGAAAAACCCTAAATATGTGATGCTTGGTTTAATGATTATTACCGCTATTTTCTCGATGTTTATGAGTAATACCGCGACAACGGCGATGATGCTGTCAATTTTAACGCCTGTACTGGCATTATTTGCCAGTAAAGACTTAGGTAAAGTCGCCTTCGCGTTATCGGTGCCGGTTGCAGCTAACATAGGCGGCATCGGCACACCTATCGGCACTCCGCCAAATGCTGTTGCGCTTAAATACTTAGTGGATGAAAATAATATTAGTTTTGGTGAGTGGATGGTGTTTGGTGTGCCATTTGTGATTGTGATGTTATTTATCGCCTGGTTATTATTAAGCACATTATTTCCATCCTCTATTAAAGAGATCAACCTGAATATTAAAGGGCGTTTCTTAAAAACACCGAAAGCAATTATCGTTTATGTCACTTTTATTGTTACCATTTTATTGTGGTTGATGGGGGGATTACACGGTATGAATTCATACGTTGTGGCACTTATTCCTGTGGCTGTTTTTTCTATGTTTAAAATCATCACCAAAGAGGATTTAAAAAAAATCTCCTGGGATGTTTTGTGGTTAGTTTCCGGCGGTATCGCACTGGGTGTTGGTTTAGATCAGTCCGGACTTGCAGCCAATGCGATTGAAGCGATTCCATTTGCAGAGTTTCATCCTCTACTGTTAATTGTAGGGGCATCCCTGTTATGTCTGTTAATGGCTAATTTTATGTCGCATACAGCAACAGCCAACTTACTGTTACCGCTCGTTGCAGCGCTAGGTGCATCGATGCATTCATTATTGCCATATGGTGGTGAAGTGGTATTGATTCTTGCCGTTACTTTTGCCGCTTCATTAGGCATGTCACTGCCAATCAGTACACCGCCGAATGCACTGGCTTATGCATCAGGCCATGTTGAAACGAAACAGATGGCAAGAGTGGGGGGGGGTATCGGAATTATCGGTTTATTAATAACTTATGCAATGCTTTATATGCTTAAGCAAATCTCATTTATTGGTTAATTATTATAATAATGTATTTTTAAATACTCGAACTTTAAGAGGGTGCTATGGAAAAAATTAATATTATTTGTGTAGATGATGAACGTGAAGTGCTGGAGTCTGTCGTTCATGATCTCGAATATTTCAGTGATATGTTTAACATTGAAGAGTGTGAGTCTGCTTTTGAGTGTTTAGAACTATTAGAGGAGTTAGATGCACAACAAGAATATGTTGCGGTATTAATTTCGGATCATGTAATGCCTGAAAAATCGGGTGTTGAGTTATTAACAGAAGTTGCGTTAGATAACCGTTTTTTAGGCACTAAAAAACTGTTGTTAACCGGGCTTGCAACACAAGCTGATACCATAAGAGCAATCAATAACGCCAAACTGGATAATTTTTTAGAAAAGGTTTGGGATCCGCAGGAGCTGTTACAAACGGTGAAAGAGTTATTGACTGAGTATATCGTCGAAAAAGGGATCGATTATGAAGTGTATATAGAAAAACTTGATGCGCCAACCCTGTATCGTTTAATTAAATGTTAATTTGTTATCAACAGTTAACAAGGGTGTAGATTTAGTGTTCGCTTTAGCTTTTCTGAATGTTCAGGAAAGCTGAATATTAATGGTATGACCTGCGCAGCTATTTTTTAAAACTGATATAGGCGAAGGGAGCATACTTTCGGTAAAGGAGTGCTTCATGATAAAACAAAACTTAAAGTATATTTTACCTGTTATTCTACCTTTAATTGTTCTTCTATTACCGGCAAGCAGCTTTGGTATTGAAGGACTGACACTGGTAGAGCAGCGTGTTATTGCCATCTTTGTTATGGCCGCACTATGCTGGGTTTTGGAGCCTATTCCTATCTATGCCACCTCTGTGTTAATTATTGTTTTTGAATTACTGCTTATCTCCGATAACGGATTGTGGTTTGCAACCAATAGCCCCGTTGAACAACAAGGGCATCTGCTTAAGCAAAGTACCATAATGGCAACTTTTGCTTCTCCTATTATTATGCTTTTTTTAGGCGGTTTCTTTTTAGCCATGGCCGCCACAAAGTACCGTTTAGATGTGAATTTAGCGCGGGTATTACTACGTCCTTTCGGTAATAGTCCTAAGTATGTGATGCTTGGAATTATGATGATAACCGCCATCTTTTCTATGTTTATGAGTAATACGGCAACCACCGCTATGATGTTGTCTATTTTAACTCCGGTATTGGCACTGTTTGCCAAAGAAGATATCGGTAAGGTGGCATTTGCTCTATCGGTGCCAGTGGCTGCAAATATCGGTGGTATTGCGACCCCGATCGGCACTCCACCTAATGCCGTTGCATTGAAATACTTAGTGGATGAATACAGTGTCAGTTTTGCCGAATGGATGGCAATTGGCGTACCTTTTGTTACTGTGATGCTGTTGATTGCCTGGTTATTATTAAACTACCTGTTTCCGGCAGATACTAAAACCATCAAACTTGATATTGAAGGGCATTTTTTAAAAACACCTAAGGCTTATTTAGTTTATATGACCTTTACGTTAACCATTTTATTGTGGTTATTAGGTGGTGTTCACGGCATGAGCTCTTATGTGGTAGCTATGCTCCCGGTTGCGATATTCTCAATGTTCAAAATTATCACCAAAGATGATTTAAAGAATATTTCATGGGATGTTTTGTGGCTGGTTTCCGGCGGTATCGCATTGGGTGTTGCACTGGATAAATCGGGCCTTGCATCGAATGCCATTGATTCAATCCCGTTTGACAGTTTTCATCCTTTGCTGCTGATTGTTGGTGCTTCTTTACTCTGTTTATTAATGGCTAATTTTATGTCCGGCATATTAAAAATACGCAGATGCTTAAAGTGGGGGTGATAATAGGTGCTATCGGTTTATTGGTAACATTTGCTATGTTGTTTTTACTTAATAAGCTGGGACTGGTAGGTATTTAAAATTCTGCTATGAAAAATGACTCCACTAAGAGCTGGTGGAGTCATTGAGTCTTTTACTCTTGCTCTATCTGTTTATTACCATTTATTAATTCTTCTTTATAAACATCCACCCAAAACGCCGTAGCGCCGCATACAGCAACCGGCATAATGATAAAATTCACAATAGGTACTGTGGTAAAAAAGCTGATAACCATGCCAAAGCTAAGGTTTTTGCCTAAGCGTTTGCTTAATGCACTTTTCATTGTTTTGAAGGGTATTTTATGATTATCAAACGGGAAATCCGCGTATTGTACGGCCATCATCCATCCTGCAAAGACAAACCAGATAAAGGGGGCAACAATCTGTCCAAATGCGGGAATAAAAAACAAAATACCACAAAGAAACATTCGCGGTAAAAAATAGGCCAGCTTCTGCAGCTCACGTTTAAAGATTCGTGGTAAATCTTTTATTAAACCGGTAAAGCCATCATCATTTATCTGTTCATTAATCAGTATATTTTCTGTTTTTTCAGCCAGTAAACCATTAAAAGGCGCGGCAATTAAATTGGCAATAGTAGAAAACAAAAATGAAAAGCCAAATAAGATTGAAACGATTAAAAATGGCCAGAAAAGATAGGACAACCAACTTAAAAAGTCAGGTAAGCCTGCAATATAACTATCTATCCAATTGGTGATCGATGTAAATAGAAACCAGAATGCACTCGCAAATATTAAGATATTGATTAATAAAGGAATCAATACAAAAGTCCGTAATTTAGGATGACTAAGTAGTTTCATCCCTTTGAGCAGGTAACCGATTCCTGAAAGTGGCTGTTTAATAAGTCGATTATTTAACATAGTTAACTCTTGTGAAAATTTGATGGGTTATGATTGTACGTGTATTTAACAAATATACGTATAAAATATCGTCTTTGTATAAATGCATAACAGTTTTATAAAAAAAAATAGCCTAGTTATAGACGCTTTCATTTATTCAAGGTAGTTTATCTACCATATCCCAAAGCAGTTGGGATCCATTTTCATTTTTTGTTAATCAAGAGATACAACAATGCAGCATTTTCAACCTATCTTAATTGTCATTGGCATACTCGCTATTGCCGCGGTTTTAATTCATGGGTATTTATTAAGCCGTAAACAAAGAATACCTGTTACTGACAGTTATTCTGATGCGGGTGATATCTTATCTGAAAAAACCACTGTAAATAGTCAGGACGGTATAGTCGGTGATGTTCGCATTATCCGTGCAAGCTCTGAGAGCGAAGATCAAAGCAGTGATTTTTTAGTTGCTTTAGAAGCAGATAAAATTGAAGAGATAAATTTCGATGCTAATGTCTCGCATCAGGAGTTGCCAGAGAATGTTGAGCTGCAGCGGATCGAAGACAATTTTTTAGAAACTCCAATACTGACAGAGCATGAACAAATTACAGAGCTTGTTGATTTAGAAAAAGAAGCGCCGCTCGTTGAAGAAATTGAAGCGTTTATTGGCCTTGATGACGTTGAAAAGGCAGCTGAAGTTAAAAAGCCTGTACAAGAAGCACAGGATATTTTCATCTTTAACGTTGTTGCCAAGGAAGAGTCACATGTACGTGGCCATGAATTATTGCAGTTTTTCTTAACAGCAGGCTTTCGCTTTGGGGAAATGTCAATTTTTCACCGCCACCTGAACTCCGATGGAACAGGCCCTATTTTATTCAGTATTGCTAATATGATGGCACCTGGCATATTTGATCCTGAAAACATGGAACAATTTCGTTCTCAAGGGGTCTCATTTTTCTTAACTGCGCCAAATCATGATATAAACATTAAAAAAGCATTTGATATGATGTTAGTTGCAGTTGAGCAGATGGCTGAAGAGTTTGACTGCCTAGTTTTAAATGCAGAAAGAGAGCCATTAACCGAACAAGAGTTCCGTAATTATCATGAGCGTTTATTGCATTATATTTAATAACGTATGGTAAACTGAGCTGAACATTAAAAGCCTCGTTTAACGAGGCTTTTTTATAATTAAAATCTAATACCCAAACTGGTACAAGCATGACAGTAAAAACTCAGATTAAAGAATTAAGTGAATTATTAGAAGAATATAACTACCAGTATTATGTACTTGATGATCCAAGTGTATCAGATAGCGAATATGACCACATTTTCCAGAAATTACAAAAACTGGAGCGAGAAAATCCAGATTTGATTTCACCTAATTCCCCGACCCAAAAAGTAGGGGGAATTGCGCTCACCAAATTCGAACAAGTTACCCACCGGATACCAATGCTCAGTCTGGATAACGTATTTGAAGCGCAAGCTTTAACTGATTTTATGCAGCGTGCTATCGATAAATCAGCAAACGCTGAAACCGCTTTTTGTATCGAACCCAAACTTGATGGTTTAGCGGCGAGTATTATTTATGAAAACGGCCTGCTCGTGCAGGCTGCGACTCGTGGTGACGGTCAGACAGGCGAGAACGTAACTGAAAATGTTAAAACAATTGCTAATCTGCCGCTTAAACTGCGCGGCGAAAATATCCCGCCGTTATTAGAAGTGCGCGGTGAAGTTTTTATGCTAAAAGCGGGTTTTAATAAATTAAATGAAGGTTTAATTAAAGCCGGTGAAAAGCCGTTTGTGAATCCTCGAAATGCAGCCGCTGGGAGTTTACGTCAGCTTGATTCAAAAGTGGCTGCCAGCCGTCCTTTGGCATTTTACTGTTATGGGGTAGGTGTATTTGCAGGTGATTTTCCTGACAGTCAGTTTGAACGTATTCAACAGTTAAAAGGCTGGGGGTTACCAGTTTCAGAAGAAGTAAAACGTGTTGTAGGTAATGACAATTGCCAGGCTTATTATCAGGCAATTCAGAAAAAACGTCCCAATTTAGCCTATGAGATTGATGGCGTAGTGTATAAAGTTGATAATATTAGTGTGCAGGATAAATTGGGTTTTGTTGCACGTGCACCGCGTTGGGCTAGCGCTTATAAATTCCCGGCAGAAGAAGCTGTAACTGTTGTTGAAAATGTCGAATTCCAGGTAGGTCGGACCGGGGCAATTACACCCGTTGCTAAACTGCAACCTGTTTTTGTAGGTGGCGTAACTGTTTCCAATGCAACCTTGCATAATAAAGATGAAATTGAGCGCTTAGGAATTTTGATTGGCGACCAGGTTGTTGTTCGCCGGGCAGGGGATGTTATCCCGCAAGTGGCGCGAGTTTTAGCTGATAAACGTGATCCTGAAACAACGCGGGAAATTGAATTTCCAACTGTTTGTCCTGTTTGCCAAAGCAGTGTTGAACGAATCGAAGGTGAGGCTACCGTGCGGTGTGCAGGCGGTTTATACTGCGAAGCGCAACGTAAAGAGGCGATTAAACATTTTGCATCCCGTAAAGCGCTAGATATTGACGGCCTGGGTAATAAACTGGTTGAGTTATTGGTTGATCAGAAAATGATCCAGGATCCGGCGCAACTGTTCAGCTTAACAACTGCGCAAGTTTCGTCGCTGCCGAGAATGGGGGAAACCTCTGCCAAGAAACTGATTAACAGTTTGCAAGTGAGCAAAAAAACTACATTAGCACGTTTTTTATATTCACTAGGTATTCGAGAAGTGGGTGAAGCAACTGCAAATAATTTGGCGAGTCACTACAAAACAATCGAAGCAATTGAAAGCGCCGGTATTGAAGATCTTAAAAGTGTTTCTGATGTAGGCGAAATTGTTGCCAAACATATCTATTACTTCTTCCGCCAACCACATAATATCGAAGTTGTTAGCAAGTTAATTGCGGCAGGAATTCATTGGCAGGAAATTGCAGAGGTTAAGGAGAGTGAGTTACCTCTATTAGGGCAAACGTTTGTGATTACGGGATCATTCGATAAAATGTCTCGTAGTGATATTAAACTTGCTTTACAAGCTTTAGGTGCAAAAGTGGCTGGCAGTGTTTCTAAAAAAACCAGTACTGTTGTTGCCGGAGAGGCCGCCGGTTCAAAACTTACAAAGGCGCAGGAACTTGGTATCAATATAATGGATGAAGACGCCATATTAACTTTACTTAATAGCTGATTGTTAATCGTTGATCACGATAAATATTATAAAAATCAGTAAGATGATCTATTTATAGTAAACTATAAATTGAGGAAAATATGAAAAAAATTAAAAACGAATCTCAATTATTACAGCATGCGGTAAAGCTTGGATCTGCGTATGCGCTTAAACGTCAATATGTAGGTTTTGATGCAACGACATCGGCAAAAGATAAACACGAATGTATTTATCGTCTATTAGTGCAGGATAAACTAGTCACGCCATTAGCAAAAGATCAGGAGACTGCTGCCAATATCCGTCATAAGTTAGTGTTATGGATAAGCAAACATCTGCCAGCAGATCACTCTTTGTTAAAGTAAATAAGTAATTGCAAGCAGAGTTAAGGCGCTGCAGACAAAGCGCCTTGATTTTCTGTTTTTACTTTACAAGCTCAGCTGCTTGGCGCGTTAAACGGCCAATCTCATCCCAGTTTTGTTCATTAATAAGTTTTGCTGGTACCATCCAACTGCCCCCACAACAAACCACCCGCTCAATGTTCAGATAGTTGTTTACATTACTCAGGTTGATACCTCCTGTTGGCATCAGCTTAAGACCTACATACGGGGCGAGTAACGATTTTAACATTGCAATGCCACCGGATGCTTCAGCAGGAAAAAATTTAAGAAAATTTAGCCCCAGCTCCAAACCCTGTTCAATCTGACTTGGGTTGTTAATGCCGGGCACGATTGATAAACCTTTATCCTGGC
>JABXKR010000249.1 GCA_013619145.1 Psychromonas sp.
GTACCGTTATCACGGCAATGAATATAAAACTCGCATGAATCATCGCCCGGGCAAGAAAATAAGAGTACATGTCAATGTTGAGCCCTACTAGGTTATTCCCTTCCAGATAAGCTCGCGGCCTATTCTACTCCAAAGGCTCATTCAGAGGCTTTGCTCACGGAACAAAGCCTGCTGTAATTTTAGTCACGATATGGGATAGAAAATAGGGGATAAAATATTACAAAAAACCGAAGCAGCGCAGATCTCCGGCTTCGGTTTACTTGCTCAAATCAGCACTTTCTGCCAATAATTAATGCGCTGTGATACTGATTTCTACACGACGGTTTGCTGCACGTCCCTCGACCGTATCGTTACCTGCAACCGGGCGGCGTTCGCCATAACCTGTCGTACTTAGACGGCCTTATTTTACGTTTTGTCTAATAAGGTAGTTACCAACAGATTCAGCACGACGCTCATACAGGGTTAAATTTGACTCCGAACTACCAACGCTATCTGTATGGCCGATGATTCTTAATGATGATTTCGGATACTCATTAAGTATCTTGGCAACCCCATTTAAGGTTGGGAAAATACTGCCGCTTAACTGATAACTGCCCGTCTCTAAACCAATCCCACGCGCCATAATAAGCTGCAGCTCATTTTCACCAACACGTATGACCTGCACGCCGGAGTCTAATAACTCTTTGCGTAATGCGGCTTCCTGCTGATCAAAGTAATAACCAATCCCCCCGCCGATGGCGGCGCCACCTAACGCGCCATTTTTCTTACCTGTTGCAGCACCTGCAAGCGCCCCTGTAATCGCTCCACCAACGGCAGCCATCGTCGTTCTATTGGTTTCCTTTTCACCCGTTGTTGCATTTTGACGAGTCACACACCCAGTCAGAAGGGCCAGCAACATTAATCGCTAATTGACTTTTTCATCTTTAATTTCAACCTCATTTTCACAAAAAATGGATAGCACTTTATCGGTAATAAAATAGCAAGTGCATTAAAAAAGTGATCTCGTCCTGCGCTTGAAAAATGAATACTCGCAAGACAGATCTCTTATTTGATGTGTTGAGTAGGACAAGCATTCTACATTTCCCTCCTTATTTCTTCCTTAAAAAGAACCTTTATCGACTGCGCTGCTCATTATACCAGGGTAGCTATTTATGCTCTTGGTTCTGCCCGGATTGATGCCGATTGCGCTGTATTTTCTCACTTTTCATCTGCTTCTGCCTTTTTCCTTCCCCCTGACTTTGATAATGATTTTTTGTATCTCCCCGCTGATTACGCGGTACTGCGTTATGCTGCTTATTTAGTAAAGGCTGGTGCATATTATTAGCAGGCGACTGCTCGCGCTTTTTAATTCGCGGCCTATTTTCGGTTGCTAATTTTCGACTGTTATGCGCCCCACTGTACTTCATTTTCCTGTCGGTTCGTTGTTCCCTAAGCTTATTTTGAATCCGATCAACCTGCGCCCTCTCCGGGTAGTGGCGGTTATAACGCTGTTTAAGATTCTCACTGTGATAGGAAACGCCCCGGCGATGTTGAGGTTTATGTATCCAACGCTGCGCACCGTGACTGGTCACTATCCGTTCTCGATGACGGTAATAGTGCGAGTTGTGATGATTAACGACAACGATATGCCGCTGCCGCCAGTTAAACGTGCTGAAGTAATAATCGAAAGAGATATGCACTGCACTGCCCCAATAAAAGTGACCATGCAGATGTGGTATATAATAGGGATAAGGTGTCCAATATACGGGCGGGTGGCTATACCACTGCCAGTGACCATATACGACTCGCGAATCGTAATAGGGAACGTAAATAATCTCTTTTTCCGCAGGCTCGATAATAATATGCTGTTCAACCCGTGTGACCGACATATTATCCATTTCTGACAAACTGTCTGCTGCATCGGCTTGCCGTCTTAATGACTGGATACTGCTAAGCAGCGCGGGCTCATCCTGCAAAAAAGCATCGCCGAGTTTTCAGCAGACTATCCGGATACAGAGCAATAGGCGCTAAAATCTGCGCCAGCTCGGCCTCATTGAATGCGCCCTGTTCGGCAAAAACTGGTTGAGCATTGGCATGCTTAATCAGCACTGTCGGTGTTACTGTTAATATGAGCGTATTTATTAGTGCGATAGTTAATGACCGATAACACGCCGCTGTGAATTTATTCATATACCCTCCAAACTCTTTTACAACTTTATATACCCAAACCACTTGAAGATGCAGGAATCTGCATTTTCAAGTCGTTTGGGTATAGGTACTATAAAAGGTTGAAGATGAACGTAAGCTGAATTAAATACAGAAGATGGAAATTAAATAGATTCAGCTTGCTTCCTGGCCAAAACTGAACTCAAATTTTGCGCCGCCAAGCGTTGCTGAGCTGGAAACAGCCAGTTGCCCGTTGTAGCTGTCAATCAGATCGCGGACAATTGCCAGACCGATACCATGACCTTGCTGATAAGAATCGGCGCGAATTCCGCGCTCGAATATTTGCGATTGTTGCTCAGGAGTGATCCCTTTACCATCGTCTTCAACGATGATAATTAACCGCGTTGCCGTTCTTTTAACGGTCAACGAAACCTGTGACTTGGCTGCCTTGCAGGCGTTATCCAGCAGATTGCCCAGTATTTCAGTCAGATCCGCCTCATCGCCTTTAAAAATAGCCTGCGCATCTACAATTTGACTGATACTGATTTGCGGTTCACGGTAGATTTTAGCTAAGGTTCGGACTAACTTATCGCAAACTGCATTAACCTTAATCCCTAAGTGCCAGGAAGAGCCTGCCGCAGTCTGCGCCCGTTTTAATTGATGACCGATAATACTGTTAATTATTGATATCTGCTCGATTGAAGCGCGGCTTAAGGCCTTCTGGCTTTGAATCACGGAAAGCGGTGTTTTCAAACTGTGCGCCAGATCTGACAGTGCATTGCGGTAGCGTTTACGTTGACTTTGCTCGGTATTAAGCAAGGAATTGAGTTGCCGGGCCACTGCGTGTAACTCAGAAGGATAATTTTCATTAATCTGCTGTGCATGGCCCTGCTCGATAGCGCTCAACTCCTGTGTAAATTTGGCAAGGGGCTTCAAAGTCCAAAGCAACCAAACCAGCTGAACAATAACCAGCAATACCATTAAGATAAGTAGCCAGCTCCAAAGTTGTTTTCTAAATTGAGCGACCTGCTGCTGAAAATCTGCCTGATCCTTAATGATATGGATTGTGATAGGAAACGGCTGAAGCTGTGTCTGTACATTATTTTGTGCAGCAGCACTTTGCTCAAAACTGGCACTAAAACTGTAGATAAGGTGCGGCCTGCCTTCAAGCACTATCTCGGAAAATTCACTCTGCCCCGTAGCAGGAAGTGGCAAGTCACGCGGCGCTGCAAATCCCAGAAAGGAATCAGATTGCCAGACGAGCCTAGGAGTGTCTTTGTTTATTGTCTTTTTTTCGGCACTCGGCATGGCTGGCGGCTCGGGATAACTATCTGTTACAGCATCATATTTAACACTAGTATTCGAGATAAGCGCATATAAACCCGATTGAATGACATTAAACTGGTTTTCTAATAATTGCTCTGGCATAAAAAGCTGATTGTTCTCGACTTCGCTCACCGCAAGCACCGAATAAACATAGGCTCTGAGTTCATTTTTAGCGGCGTTTTTTACTTGCTGCTTAAAAGCATCATTAAGGGTAAATCCAATCAAGGGCATCAGCACTAATATCAATAACAGCGCACTGACGATAAGCCGAGCTTTAAGCGATTTTAAAAGATTAACACTTTTGAACTTTTTACTCATAAATCATTACCCTGTGCTTTTGGTAATGGAGTAAGACGGTAGCCTTGTCCCCTTAATGTCTCGATAAGCTTGTATTCGTTATCAGGGTCCAGCTTTTTTCGTAAGCGCCGAATAAAGACTTCAATAACGTTAGAGTCGAGATCGAAATCCTGATCGTAAATATGTTCGGTAAGTACCGTTTTAGACTTAACCTCGCCGGGATGCAGCATAAGATATTCAAACAGTTTATACTCGGAGCCGCTTAAGGTAATAAGCTGATCGCCTTTTTTCACCTCAAGACTGCTGGTATTAATACTGAATAGGCCATTATAAACTAGGGGACTAGCTTTCCCCGCTGAGCGGCGGATCAGAGCTTTTAACCGCGCTACTAACTCTTCAGGGTGAAAGGGTTTAGTGAGATAGTCATCGGCCCCCGCATCGAGCCCTTCTACCTTATCCTGCCAGCTATCGCGCGCTGTTAAAATTAAAATCGGAAAGTCTATCCCTTTTTCCCGAAGCCGGGTAATTAACGCGATACCGTCGAGTTTAGGCAGCCCCACATCGATAATTGCCGCATCATAACTGTATTCGCTTCCCTGAAAAAGTCCCTCCTCTCCGTCGGAGGCAAGATCGACTGTATAACGAAATTCGATTAGGTGTTGTTTAAGGTTAGTCTGTAGCTCAATTTCATCTTCTACTAAAAGTACTCTCATTTATCCGCTCCTCTGACCTCACGGTTTTTCTTATCTATAAACTAATTTCTGAGCACACTACCCGTTTGAGCATCAACGGAGATATAAAATACCAGCCCCTCTTTTGATAGCATTTTAACTTTGTAACCGGGCCGGCCGTTAACCCGAGCGGATTGAGCCTTGAGTACCTTCCCTTTATATTGACGCTTTACTAATTGAACCGCCTGTTCACGACTGCTAACCTTTAGTTTATTAGACGTTTTTTTTGATGGCTGCGCAGCTATGCTCAGCGAGTTAGCGGCAGTCATTGAGGCCTGAACACCTGTTGCTGTTGCTGTTGCTGTTGCTGTTAAAGAGAACAGTAAGCAAACTATCAGTGTCAACAGAGAAGTCATTTTCATAAGATGTATCCGCCTCGCATAATAGAGATATCAAAGAGTCATCAAGACCGTGATTATACAGTCAGTCTAAATAAGAAACGTCAAGTTGTCATCCAGATTAACCGCCATCTTAGAGACCGCTCCGCCATAATAACTAATTGCAGATGAACGTTAGCTGAATATGGATACAAGCAAAAATTGGTTTTTAGAAATATGAAAGTCAAAAATATTAACAATCAATGCATTAAAAGGGTTTTTCTGATAATAAGCAGTGATTTCGGAAATTGAGGTAAAGTAAGCGCACAGTTAAGCAGTGAGCCCAACCATATCAGGGGTTTAATAGAGTATGCCGCAACCATGCTTCTGCTATAGCTTTAACTGTAGCTCCAGAATGATGAGTAAGCTTTACTGCTGTTGCTTTAAAATCAGCACTGTACTGATTAGTCTTTTTCCCTGTTTTATATGCTGGCATAAACACCTCTATTTCAAATAAAGGTGTCCACTAGATAGGATCAACTACATAGTCCTATTAAATTGCTTGTTATGTGCCATTACGCTACACTGTACAAATAAACGTACATGAACATTTTGGAGTCAACATGGATGCAATAAGCTACACATCAGCTAGAGCAAATTTAGCAAACACAATGGCGCATGTTTGTAATGATCACGCACCAATTATTATAACTCGTAAAAGTGAAGCTCCTGTTGTGATGATCTCTTTAGAAGACTATAACGCAATGGAAGAAACTACATATTTACTAAGATCTCCTGCTAATGCAAGAAATCTACTGGATTCGATTGCCGAACTTGAAGCCGGCAATGGAACGGAAAGAGAGCTTATTGAATGAAACTCACCTTTTCAACTAAAGCTTGGGAACAATATCTATATTGGCAAACAACCGACAAAAGAATACTGAAACGCATCAATTTGTTAATTAAAGATATTCAACAAAGTCCAAATGAAGGTATTGGAAAACCTGAGCCTTTAAAACACGGATTATCTGGATATTGGTCACGTCGTATTAATGATGAGCATCGAATTGTTTACAAACATCAAGATGAAACAATTCTAATTGCGCAACTACGCTACCATTACGGCACATAACGCCTTGCTCTCCTGCGAGTAAGTTGGTGCTATTTTTGCTGTTTGTTGTTTTTAGCAAAAACCGCGACAACTATATCGAGTCTGAGTGCAGCAACTTGTTGAACGAAGCCGCTCTGCGGCAGAAAAACAAATAACCTCAATCGAGTATACAAATAAAGAACCGTCAATGTTGACGGCTTTATTTGGAGGTTGTTATGAAACCACTCGAACAAACTCGCTTTGATAATTTATATCAAGCTTACATCAACGAATTGATCTTACAAGGGAAAAGCCCTAAAACCATCGACTGTTACAGCCGTTGCCTTCGCCAAGTCACAGAATATTTCAATGTCTGTCCTGATCACCTCTCCTGCGAAGAACTAAAGATCTATTTTCTGCACCTCGTAGAGCATAAATCTTGGAGCGCCGTAAAAATAGCACGCAACGCCATTCAGTTTTTCTACAAGCATGTGCTTAAGCGTCCTTGGCAATGGGTTGATATCGTTAAACCACCTAAACAACAACCCATTCAAGATGTACTCTCCGTTGCTGAAGTTGAAGCCATTATCAATGCAACTCGCCAGCTCAGGTATCAGGTTTATTACCTCACCACTTACAGCTTAGGGCTGCGTTTAAGTGAATCACTCAACCTGACAATCGCCGATATAGATGGTCATCTGATGCAAGTACATCTGCGTTATACCAAAAGTAAAAAAGACCGCTTTGTCCCCTTACCCCAAGCAACGCTACTGGCACTTCGCGCTTATTGGAAAACACATCGTCATCCAACATTGATTTTCCCAGGCGGCAAGCCCCCGCATATTCGCGAGGGTAAAGTGATGGTGATGGATAAAGGCGGTGTGCAGAAAACTATTAAGCTTGTGGCTAAAGAATGCGGCATCAGCAAAAACGTCCATGTGCATACTCTGCGTCATTCCATCGCCACCCATATGCTCGAACGAGGTTGCAGCCTGCGTTCGATTCAGGCATTTCTTGGCCATGCAGATCCCAAAACCACCGCGATATACACGCGCATGACCAGCGAGGCCGCACAAAACAGCGCATTAATGCTCAATGATATTATTGATTCATTATCCATTGACTGGCGGGAGAGCGATCATGATTAGCCTCGCTTCTATTGCCAAACAGTATCAACAGCCACTACTCAATAAATATAGCGACAAGATGCAAAACGCGCATCGACACGCCCTCAAGCAAATCATTGCCTGCCATACCTCACAGGCCGGCGCCATGTTATATCACTGTGACCATTGCCATCTCGCGACCACCTTATTTCCCTCCTGCGGACACCGACATTGCCCCGCGTGTCAACATACCGCCAATAATGATTGGCTGGATAATCAGTGCCAGAAATTGCTGCCCGTCGATTATTACCTTGTCGGCTTTACCTTGCCTGAACAGCTCCGTGCCTTTGTTTGGGACCATCAAAAATGGGCTTATCAAGCGTTGTTTATCGCAGCCAAAGCGACCCTTAATGCCTTTTTTAAATGCGATAATAAACTCGGTGAGCATGCAGGTTATATTGCGGTGTTACATACCCATGCTAGAAACCTGATATATCACCCTCATATACATTTTGTGGTGCCCGCAGGAGCGCTAAATAAAAACAAAACGGTGTGGTTGAGCAAAGTTGGAAAGTACCTGTTTGTCGCAGATAATTTAGCCAAAGTCTTTCGCGGTAAATTTATCGAATTGATGTGTAAAGCAGGCTATTACCTGCCAGCGAAGACACCTACATCTTGGAATGCAGATTGTGAATATGTCGGCAGAGGTGATGCTGCCTTAACCTACCTAGCACGCTATCTATACCGCAGTGTTATCAGCGAGCAAAACATATTGCGCCTTGATAACGGGCAAGTCACGTTCCGTTATAAAGAGAGTCGCAGTAAGCAATTCAAAACCATCACCGAGCCCGCGGTAGCTTTTTTATGGCGGGTTTTACAGCATGTATTACCGAAAGGATTTCGACGCGCACGTAACTATGGTTTTATGCATGGTAATGCAAAAGCAACACTCAAACGCTTACAGTTGATACTAAAAGTAACACTCAAACCAACACCTGTGAGACAGAAAAAAAGCGTCTGCTGTCCGCAATGTCAGAATGAAATGCAGCTGTATTTATTACGTATTGGCACGCGCCTTATCATCAACGGCAACACGATATAAAACAGGGAAGTGATCTAGCAAAGGGAGTTGTGGCGAAATAGGCATCAATTAGTAAAGGAGCATATATGAAAAGATAAAACAGTGTTAATTCAACAGATTGCAGATGGTGACAACTGCGATTGTAATAACACTCGCCCAGAAAAAAGTCTTCGTAAGCCGCGACTTAAACCACCGTACTCTCGTTTTAAATATTTACTATAAATAGCAGAGATAACCGCCCGGGCTTGTCCAACAATAGGATTAAGTCGTGGTTCGCGTTGCTCACACAACCTATCCTTATTAGTTAGGCAGAGTGCAGCTCTCCCAGCTGGATCTCAATATCAGATCTTGGACACACACCACTTATGCCTCTCAGTATATCCCAGGAATTAAGCGATAGCGCACGCGTTGCGCATAGTCCCGATAGCCCGGCAACTCTTCCTGCAAAGTCTGGTCCTCAAGTACGGTTCTAATCACTGTAATGAGCAATGCAGCCACAGAAGGAATAAGTGCCCATACCGAGCTCAAAGCAAGAACAATACCGAATAGTGGAAGAATATTACCAGCATAACCCGGATGCCTCACAAACCGGTACGGACCACTGTCACACACCACATGACCTCGGTCCGTCTGAATTCGTACCACACTGAAAAAGAAGCGGTTCACCGCCAATGCCCATGCGGCGAAGCCGTAACCGAACACGATAAAAATGAATCCTACCACACTGATCCATAGAGGAAATTCGGTAGACCAATTATAGCGATGGTCCAGCCCAGCTACTATGACCATAGGAAACACAAAACTCACCGCCATCAGAGGAGCAAGCACTTTGTCCCAAGCCTTTGCGTTATGAAAACTTTCTTTACTTTGTCTTTCAGCCGTTATTCCAGGGTGTCGCTGCTCTGCCCACATACGCCCCCCTATACCAGCGGCTAAGATTAATAGGGAATAGACCCATGCCTGCCACCAACCGATGTCCCCTCCGCATATCAATAAAATCACTGGAATAAGGAGATACACGACAACTAACCTGATCCATTGGCGAGGAGATACTGTTTGAGCTATCTCTTTGCTCCCCTTCTTCTCTGACATGCGATTCTCCAAATTAAAACGAATTTGAGTGTGTGCCTAACGCCGCAAACAACAATGCACCCGGCGGTTAAGAATTACAGAGCTGATTTAACCGTTCTTGGTTTTGCTAAACACACCGCTTTAAATAAAGCCCGTTTTTACCGGTAACTCAGATAATGTGTTTTAAGCTTTTGGCTTTTATAAAAGTTAAAACGCTATTATCGGAATCAACTTTGCTGCGGCTGAATGAGCGTATTTACAAAGCTGTGAAGACTACACTTTACGAGTATTTCACAAAGCACGTCATACAAAATACGCTTCTAATATTCAGCAAATAACACCTTAAATTTTAAAGGCGATTAACGTCGCGCATGAGGCTCAAAATGGCTCGCGTCCGCGCGGTTCATTTTGTAGCTCTCCATGCGTCTTGTTAGGCATGATCCTTCTCATGTTCTGATTCACCCAAAAACCTCCTTATCACCGCGCCATCAGTGCGAACACACCCCAGCCCAAGTACTCACGCGTGTACGCGGCGTAGCGTCCGGGTTCCGAGGTCAGTTGGGCTCGAACTTCTTTGGCGAAGTCGTCATCGGGATTCGCTTCGAGCCATCGGCGCATTGTGAGCCACTTGGCCGCCTCGTATCTGTCCCAGCCGTCT
>JABXKR010000251.1 GCA_013619145.1 Psychromonas sp.
CCAGAAAAAATCATCAAATCCCGTTCGTTATGGGATAA
The DNA here is from genome assembly GCA_013619145.1 of Psychromonas sp. Lineage (GTDB taxonomy): Bacteria > Pseudomonadota > Gammaproteobacteria > Enterobacterales > Psychromonadaceae > Psychromonas. The sequence continues at coordinate 39 of JABXKR010000251.1, forward strand.
AGAACTGTTATTTGATAAAGAAAACGATATCGTTTACGGCGCAGATAATGAAAAATTAATCTACATAGAGCGCAGAGTCTTCCTGGATGGTTTTGCTCAGCCGATCACCATCGTAATTGGCAGAGATGAAGGCCCAGTGAAACGCACCACAACAGTGTTAATGAAAGAAGTGAGGGTAATTCTGGTTATATTCTTTAGCTGCTTATTATTGATTATCGCTTTTCAGGTAGGCTGGGCCATGAAGCCTCTCAATCGGCTGCAAAAAGAGTTAGAGTCACTAAGAGCCGGGAAATTAAGCTCTCTGAAGAAGTCCTACCCTAAGGAGATAGCGCCTGTAGTCGCAGATTTAAATGCCTTAGTCTTTCATTATCAAGAATTATTAGAACGAGCCAGAAACCATGCAGGTAACCTGTCTCATGCCCTAAAAACCCCGATTGCTGTACTTAAAAATGAAAGCGCCAAATTAGCTGAACAAGACAGTAAAAAATTACAAAAGCCTTTAGCCGATCTGCAGCACCATATTGATTACCACCTTAACCGGGCACGTATGGCAGGCTCCATGAATATTTTATCCGTCAGTGTAAATCCAGCAGAAAGGCTCGATGCGATGTCAATGGCCTTTGATAAGGTGTACGCCGACAGAGATATCACGTTGGTTAACGAACTGGATGAAGGCATGGCAGTAGCTGTGGAAAAAACAGACTTTGATGAAATAATAGGAAACATTATCGAAAACAGCTACAAGTGGGCTAAAAGCCTGGTTCGAGTACACGGACAAAAGCATGACAAAGATAATATTGCTATCACCATAGAAGATGACGGACCTGGCGTGCCGGAGTCTCAGTTAGCAGAAATAGTGAAGCGAGGTTACCGCCTTGATGAAACCACTCCCGGTACAGGGCTGGGGTTAAATATTGTCAGTGAAATGACTCATAGCTACCGAGGAGAACTCCATTTAGAAAAAAGTAATATGGGCGGCTTAAAAACCACTTTAATACTACCTAAAGCAGGCTAAAGCCTTTATGCCCCAGGAGCAAACAGCCCTGGGGCCTTTTTATGGGAGAAAACGTGAAATTCAAACAGTTAGGAGATATTAAAGAAATTGGGCTGGTATTTATCTGTGTTTTACCTTGTTTCCTGCTCTATTTAAAAACTCAACATTCATTATTTGTCACTATGGGGCTGATTGCTTCTTCATCTATCATCGTATTTTATAAAATACGCTTTGGTTTTATTAACGTCTTATTTCATTTACTGCAGATTCTATTCCAGCTCTTTACATCGCCAGTGAACTCTATAGTGAAGTGCTGACAGGGTATAATCCGGATGCAGTCTCTGATTTTCTAAGATTCTTCCCGCTACTCGCCCTGCCCGCAGTTATATGTGCACTGCTGCTCAACCTGTCCCAAGGAAAATCAAACAGTAAGCAACGAAAGTTATGGCACCCTGATTTTACGGGCGAACCAGTAAAACATGCCTATGTGACGGCCTCAGGTATTTTCATTGCAGTTTGGTTGATCATTCAACTCGCTTACTGGTTAAATATCAATCACATTGAATGGATAGTATGGTCAACGGTAAGTGTCTGCACTGGCGAGATAGTATCAATGCATAAACGAGCCAAACACCGCTTATTGGGTGTTTTGACTGGTATTGGCAGTGCTTTATTACTGGTATATTCTGGTATTCAAATTCCCTTTCTCAATGCTGCAGCAGTGCTGTTGATCCCATTAACGATTCCGTTGAACAACTACCTGTTTGCATTTAGTCTCAGGTGTTTTCTTGGGCTGGCTGCAACTGGTGTTTTGATTACCGGCTTTTCCTTGGAAAAACTACTGGCAGTACTAGTCGGAGGTGCAGTGGGAGTCTTACTGTCTTATTTTGTCACTTACATACACCAGTCTTTTACTACTTATAAAGCAAGCGAATAAAAAAGCCGACTACAATGGGTCGGCATTAGAAAAGTTAATTAAAGAATCACGCAAATAAGAATGCCGACCAGCAATATTTCCATAGAGACCACCTTGATCATAAGTAAAAAAGAATAATAAGCATCAAATTTACAGTGCAAGTCAAAAAAGAGGCCGTATTAACGGCCATATGCAATTAGCTGCTAATTGATGCTTTCTCTAGAGATTAGCCGGTTTAGCTGCCTTTAATTACTTCTAGTCTGTCTACATCAAAGGTTAGACCCAGGTCTTCGTAATCAGCTGCGCCATAGAACATGACAGTATCTTGTGCTGGGATATCGACTCCGTGAAAC
>JABXKR010000257.1 GCA_013619145.1 Psychromonas sp.
CAACATCTCCTGCAAACTGCTAAATTATACCAATCCGCAAAACTAATTGATCTGTTTGAATATTTGGAAGTGCGGTTTAAACCGCGCAATACTACTGGCGCGACTGAAGAACCAGGGTTCGCAGAGCTTGCCCGCTCATAAACCTGAACTGGCATTCAATTCGCCAAACTTTTGAAAATAGATCACAATATTAAGCTAATTGGTATTACTTACAAAAGAGAGCTGGAGATTAATCTGCACAGTTTAAATGAAGGCAATTACAAATATTGCCTTCAATTTAACGGCTATCTGTCTAAATTTAAAGTAATTACTCAGGTCGTTGCCATTTAAGCTTATTTATGAAGTTCATCTGTGTACTTCATTGCTACGCAACTGGCTAAAGCCATTCAAATATGTTCCATACATATTTGTCCGTGTTGAAAAATGCTCATTTAAACGACTAAACTGCGCTTTTTCGCCTTGAACTCAGCATAAATGGCTTAGCCCTGAGCATTTACAGTCTTATTTGATAAAAACACCTTAAATTATTAAGGTGCTGAGTAGTTACAATTTAAAAAGGTACCGAAATTTTTATAACAGTCGGTTTAACTAATTTTTCAAAATCTTGATAGCTTAATTTTATCAACTCTGAAGTTAATCCTGCTGCAAAAGTGATTTGCTCACTCTTTGTTAATGTCTCTGCAACATACACATTCATATTAAACAAATTTCCAAAAGGAGGTATTGCACCAATTTCGCAGCTTGGAAATAGAATAGTAAATTCATCTTCTGTAGCTAATTCAATCTGTTTGGCGTCGGTAGCATTTTTCAATAAATCAAAATCAATTTTATACGATGAAGGTAAAACAACCATTGTCATCTTTCCATCAATTTTAACCATAACAGTTTTGGCTAATTCTTTACCCGGTACATGAGCAGAAGCTGCAACTTCAAGTGCAGTAAAAGCGCTAGAGTGGCTTATAACAACATACTTAATTTTGTTATTATCTAAATAGTCTTTCAATTTTTTTATAGGCATAACAGGCTCCAAATAATAAAAAGTATCTTTTTATTTCCAAACGTTATGGTCGTTTATAACGAATTCGAGTTTTTAGAAAGGTTTTCTACAAATATAAGTAAATTAAAATATTCACAAGAAATTTACTTAATCACCAGCTCAAAATATATTAAACAGTCTAGGTCGAATAAACGTCATTTTTGATTTAAACAAACAATACACAGTGCTCTGCATATATTGTTATATGAGCCGTTAAATTTGTCTTGGCCTGGAATCAAAACGAACACAAACCGACTACATAATTGCAGCATAGTAGAGAATGAACGTTTTTCTAATCAAATCGCATTAGTTGTGGTGGAACTCTATTTTTCGGAAGTCAATCAGCGTAAATCTTGTTGTTTTTTTATCTAAATGGTAAGGAGCTTCTTGATAACTGCTGAATTTTTCATGCGGGAAATGACAAAGTATAGGAAGAATAAAGACCCAGTCAAGGTTGATTTGAACATGTTATTTTATCTCATTTCGCTCCTTTTGTGCCCCTTTCAGCCTTAGAAAGCTAACTAGCTTTCGCCCCCAAGCGAGTTAGAAACCTATAAATCTTTGGCCAATATTACTCAGCCATAACATGTGATATTTGACGATTGCTATTTCGTATGAAGTATTTAAATATATTTCTTCTGAGTAATGTAGAGCCTACGAACACTATAATCTGTTGCAAAACACCTCAAATTAGCCCACACAAACGTATAAGTTGGCTAGACCAAATCAGACACTGAATAAAATGATCTATTACTGTATTATTACGCACATACATTCCCCCTATATTTAAGAACCTTAATGGCTATTCAACAATTCGATAATGAGTTCACAATTATGCGCACAGATCTAAGTGAAGATAAAACTTCCGTTATCAATGAGTTATCTTCACCTAAAATCGTTCTGGCGACGCTTAATTCTAAATTTATTCATGCCAGTTTAGGTTTACGTTATCTCTACGCTAATTTAAAAGACTTACAACAATGTTGTGAAATAAAAGAATTTGTTATTCAAACGCGACCTATTGATATTGTTGAACAAATTTTAGAATCTAAACCAGATATCGTAGGCTTTGGGGTTTATATCTGGAATATAGTAGAAACCACCAATGTGGTGAGTCTATTAAAAGTCATTGCGCCAGAAGTCAAGGTGGTATTGGGTGGCCCTGAAGTGAGTTATGAATCTGAACAGCAAGCAATTGTTCAAGCGTCGGATTATGTTTTAACGGGCGAGGCAGAGATCAGTTTTTATGAGTTATGTAAGGATATTATTAAGAACAACGAGCCTGATCGTAAAGTCCTTAAATCTAAACCTGTTGAATTAAAAAATCTTGAGATGCCTTATCAATATTATAGCGATGAAGATTTAAAAAATCGCTTACTGTACGTTGAAGCGTCGCGTGGTTGCCCCTTTAAATGTGAATTTTGTTTGTCATCTTTAGACACTAAATCAAATCCATATGAGTTAGAAGTATTCCTAGAGCAAATGGAAACGCTGTACCAACGAGGTGCACGTAATTTTAAATTTATTGATAGAACCTTCAATTTAGATATTAATACTTCACTGCAAATAATGCAGTTTTTCTTAGATAGAATGACGGATGATTTGTATCTGCATTTTGAAGTGGTTCCAGACCACCTGCCGAGAAAATTAAAAGAAATGTTAACGCAGTTCCCCAAAGGCAGTTTGCAATTTGAAGTGGGTATTCAAACCTTTAACCAAGAGGTGCAAACCAATATTAGCCGTAAACAAAATAACCCGAAATCAAAACAAAATTTGATTTGGTTAAAAGAGAATACAACTGCGCATATTCATGCCGATCTTATTTTTGGGCTACCGGGTGAAACCTTCGACACTTTCAAAGACAGCTTCGACCAACTTTATCAATGCCAACCTCATGAAATTCAAATGGGGATTTTAAAGCGCCTCAGAGGTACTCCGGTTATCCGACACACTGAAGCCTTTGATCTACGTTTCAGTCCCCTTCCACCCTTTAATATATTAAGTACAGACCGTATTGATTTTGCGACCATGCAGCTGGTAAATCGCTTTGCACGATATTGGGATATGATAGGCAATTCAGGCCGCTTTAAACATTCATTAGCTTATCTATTGGCTGATAACCCTTTTGATGACTTTATAGCGATCACCAACTGGTTGTTTAACGAAACAGGCCAAACACATAAAATTAACCTTAAGCGATTATATGAACTTCTGTCGCAAGCGGTTGAAGCATTATTTCCTGAAAAGCATCAAATTGTACTGCCTAAAATTGAATTAGATTACACCGCATCGGGATTAAAAGGCGTTTTTAATACACTCAATCTTTATGCGGGACAGAAAAAACAATCCACCAGCCAAGGTAAATTATTGCAGCGACAAAAACAACATATGCAGTAATATCACTGAAGCAACTTATGACGCTCTTAGAAAGCTTATTGAATGACTATTTTTTTGTGCTATGTACTGGGGTTTAGTTCTCGCCTTTTGTGATTAAAAGCTAAGGCGCTTTATGCCCCAAACCGAGATAGAAAGCTAAGTCGCAAACGCCCCCATTATAATATGAGTTACAAACTAAAAATAAGTGACTAAATTTATTTGGCCACTACCAAGCTCGCTTCACGCCCTGAGGCATCAGTCAAGAATAATTCAACCTGTTACGAGTGGTGATCCTCGTTCTTTCAGTGCATTCAAATACCGAACTTCGTTGTATGGTTTGCTATCTTTCCAACATCTATAAACGATTCGTATCCATTTAAAAGCCAGTGCTCGAACCGCTACTTGATGAGTACTACCTGATGCCCTTTGTTTCAAATAATTTTGATTGGCCCAGTAAGATTCTCGCCTTGAATGATCGGCCCATTCAATGAATGACTGACGTAAAAACTTAGAGCTGTGCCATCGCCAATGCACCCACATTTTCTTCCCACTGCGTTGAGTTACAGGGGCAATGCCAGTATATTGCTGCACTTCCTTCGCTGAGTTAAACCTATCTTTTCGGTCGCCAAAAGCGGCTAACAAGCGAGGTGATAAACACTTTCCTGCACCAGGTAACCCCTCAAAAATAACGGCATCTGGAAGCTCTGACATCACATCACTAATTAGCTTGTCATAGTGATGAATATTAGCCATAGCTTCAGAAATACGCTTTGCGTAAATTACCGCTAAGGTTGAATGAGTTCCAACAACGGCCTCGTCATCAGTCAATGGCGTAGCGTTTTGGATTATTGATATCCGCCTTTCAATATTAGCCAGTTTATAGATTCCATGCACATGGAAAAACTTACTAAAAGTGGATATTCGAACTCGTTTTGCATGTTGGCACGTTGGCCATCGTAGAACGAACGCACAAAATGCTTGTGAGTCACGATGATCAAACATTTCAAGGACTTCTGGATAGTATTGTTTGAGTACATTGATTATTTGATTGTTTATTCGCTGCTTGTCATCAACTAATTTTCGCCGATGTTCAACCAAAAACATGAGCTTTCTCATTTGAATACTTTGTAGTTCTAGAGGTTTAAAGTGTTCGGGGTAACGCAGCATAAGCTCTAAAGCAAATTCGGCATCAGTCGGATCATCTTTAGCTTTACTAGATTTGAATGCCGTACGATATTTAGCTAATGTTGTTGGATTAATTGGGACAATGGTAAAAAAATAGAAGTGTTGCAAAGCGTAGATTATTGGCCCTTTAGATAGCTCAACAGCAATGGCAATTTGACCTCCAAAACGTTGATACAACCCTTTAGCCCAAGACTCTATTTCATTTATATTATGTTGAATAACTGCAAATTCACGCTTCCCTGTATCCTCATCTTGCACGCAGACATCATGTTTATCGTCCGCCCAATCCAACCCAATAAATGCTTTATAATCGACACTATCTAAATGTGAAATCATACAAACCTCCTTCATTACAATTGCATGCATCTCAAACTCTTCGAAAGCAATATAATGAGCAGTATTTGCGAGCCCTGAGTATTCGTTAGCGAGTTTGAGGCACTCACCGTGTCGAAACTAAAGCGATAAACATCGTAATGTTCCGGGAAAATATTCGTACACAATGAGTGCATGCCTTCCTAATAGTATGGATTACTAAGCAGGCACTAGTGATGGTTATATCCGGGAATAAGCGAGCGTGGGGATTTAAAAAAAAAGTTTGGCTGTCCCGCCTTTTTTTGTCTATTCAAGGGTTATACATGCGCCATCTGAGTTACAAAATGAGCAACAATAAGATAAAACAATTAACTCCAGAAGCAATAGAAAAGCATTTCCCATTAGCAAATACAGCACAGGCGACAATTTGTAATTTAGTCGTGATGAACTGCCTAAAAGAGCAAATAAAAACATTAGAAAAATCGCATTAACACAAGTGAAATTAAGCAAGGATTTTCAACAACTGCTAACCATTGACGGTATCGGCAATATTCTAGCACTCACTATCATGTTAGAAACGGGTGATATTCATCGATTTAATAAAGTTGGGAATTACGCTTCATATTGCCGTTGCGTCAGTGGTGATCGTTATAGCAACGGTAAAAAGAAAGGTAAAACCAATTCCAAGAATGGCAACAAATACTTAGCTTGGGCATTTGTAGAAGCTGCCAATTTTGCCATTCGTTATAACAAAACCGTTAAAAGCTATTATCAACGGAAATTAGCTAAAACTAATCAAACGATTGCCATTAAAACAGTGGCACATAAATTAGCCAGAGCTTGTTTTTATGTGTTACGAGACAAAGTAGCGTTTGAAGTTGAAAAAGCATTTTGTTAAGAATTTGGCATCGTTCATGAGTTACACATGGGGTTGGTAAAACCATTAGACTTGATTGAGCCTTGAACGATACCATTTAATTTGTTGTAAAGAAGATATGCCCAGCGTTAAAGCCATAACGGGTTGGACGGTTTAAATAAAACCGAACCATAGACTTGTTAAGTTGCAGAAAGATCTGCAAAGAACTGGATTACCGTTGGCACGAAATAATTACTGAGGCTTATAAAGCCAAGAGCAGTAGCCATACAGCATTGCATGACTACACCGCTTTAATTCAGATGGGTGACTGGTGCATATTGACACCAACATCGTGATTTTTAGGTGTGTATTAATTAGCAACAAATTAGCGCTTTAAGTACGATCAATTACTTGGAAAAAAACCAAGGAAATTAACATACCTGCTTGACCGAAGCTTACTAATGGGTGACCTATTTATGTTTATTGCGTTTGCAATGTGCGATTAAAGCGACTTTAGCGAGAATACTGTCAATGGCATCAAAGATATAATCAAAATCACTGGACAGGTATTCAAAACAGTTTTCTTTATCAATAAAGTCATCAATAATATTTATTTGAATCTGGGGGGGAACCAAGCAGTGAAAGTATGCAGGAGATACTCCTGGAATCTTTGAATTAGTGTCGGGAAGTTTGCTCTTCCCGACACTACAACTAATACAAGTTGAATATTATTGGATGTTCATTCTCTGATCTTCGATAAGTGTGAAAGCATCAGGCGTATTTCTTAAATAGTTAGCCAGGGCATCAGTAGTCTCGCTGTGAACTTCTTCTACTCCTACACCATACATTTTGAAAGCTTCATAGCCTTCTTCACCGGCCACGGCTTTGGCACCAATAACAAACGCCATATAATCCAATACGGCAACCGTATATGTTTGCTCTGCAACGACTTCTACACCCCCAACTAAAATGTTACTGATTCTCTGACCAGCATCTTTTGTCAGATCCACATCGAAGGTTACACCACTTACCTGCATAAACTCTCCATATTGTTCAGGATATTTTCTCAGACTATCCTCCAGAGCCGCTTTAACGTTTTTTCCTGTCATTGGAATGGTTGCTACTGAACCTCCCAGTGACAGAATACTATTAACATCCTGCAGAGTAATATCTCCTTTTGATGCACTGGCACGAACCGCTCCTGAATTCATAAAGGCTATCTCTGCACCGCTATCTGCCCGGAATGCATCGCCAATAAGTCGGCCAAGATTAGTGTCATTTGTACGAACAATTGCTCTGGTTCCTTCAAGATCAACGGGTGAAACTGCAAGTACTTCACCTAATATGGCATCAACGTTCGCTTGAATGCCTGCAATAACTGCAGATACTTCTTCATCATTAGAGTTTTTTAACTTCTCATCAGTCATGTCCACAAGTCGAGCCGACTTAGTAGTTACCTGCTCATCTTCGATCTTGATAGTTGTATAACCAAGACTTTGCATATTTTCACCGGAATTAACGATAAGTGTATCACCAACCAGAGTACCTTCAGGTGTTGCAACATGATCATGTCCATCAAGAATAAGGTCAATTCCCTCTACATTCTCTGCAAGACCTCTGGAAGTAATCACTCTCTCATTACCTAAGTGGGCAATGACGATAATTACATCTGCCTGTGCCTCTAATTCAGGCATTAATCTGTTCATGGTAACAACAGGATCTTCGTAATAAAAATCGTCGACACCAAATTCCGGTGTGACCAGCCCAACAATAGCTACATCCACATCATTGATCGCTTTAATCAGATAAGGTTCAAAAACAGCTTCACCGTTTTGGAAAAGGTTAGCTACCACATATGGGTAATTCATTTCCTCTTGTAGTTCCAGGAACCGTTCCGCACCAAAATCTGTTGCATGATTTCCCATCGTCATTGCATCGTATTGTACAACGTTTAAGGCCTCAATAGCACTTAAACCCTCATCAAGGTTTGTAGTTGCATTACCGGCGATCATATCTCCGGCATCAAGTACCAGAACTTCTTTTCCTTCCTC
>JABXKR010000101.1 GCA_013619145.1 Psychromonas sp.
GGATTTAATGTCACAGCTCCAATCGCGTTACAATCTTGAATATCTCCAGACCAACGCAATGGATTTTCAGCCCGAGCATCTAGCAATATCCTTGTTCTTTTCTTTAAGACTTCTGTATCTAAACCATCGTGCCGTTCGCTAGGTGTAGCGAACTTGATTCGGCTGTGCTTATGCTCAGTGTTGTACCAATTTACAAAGCCCTGAACCCAATCTCGCACTTCACTTAAGTCATTAAACCCATGAGATGGCCAATCAGGCCTGTATTTTAGTGTCCTAAATGTAGATTCAGAAAATGGATTATCATTACTCACTCTCGGTCTGTTATATGATGGAGTAACGCCAAGCCCTTCCATTTTAACTTTCATCGTAACTGCTTTCATTGGTGCTCCATTATCAGAGTGTAAAACTAACGGCGAACGGCCCGTTTTTTCACGCCAACATGTTCGTTCAAGCAGCTCACCCGCTTTGATTCCGCACTCATTTTCATGCACCTCATAACCGACTATTTTTCGACTATAAATATCTTCGATCATATACAGATAATAATATTCACCACGTACTTTTGAGTTGCAATAAGTTATATCCCACGACCAAACTTCATTCGCTTTACTGGCCGTGTAAGTCGTTGGTTTACCAACTTTTTTACGGACTCTACTGCGTCCTTTATGAGCTAACTGACCAACCTGTTTTAGCGTTCTATAAAACGTTGATACCGAGGCAATATACACACCATCATCTAACAGTGATGGAACAATTTGCAACGGGGGTAAACTTGCATATTTAGCTCTACTACAAACATCCATAATCGATTCCCGTTCAGCCTGAGTCAATTTATTCTTAGGCTCCGGTTTATCTGCTTCTGGACGCTTGTCCCCAACCATCATTGCACCGTTTGTTGTCCAACGGCGGTAAGTTCTAAGACTTAGGCCAACTTCATGACAAGCAAGCTTCTTTCTTGCTCCTGCTGTAAAAGCATTATTAATCAGTGAAATTAACTTCCTACGCTCAAGTAATGGCATTAGCTCTCCTCTTCTTCTAGACCGTAGAGAGCATTGAACTTTTTTCTTAACACCAATAAAGCGGCGGTTTCAGCGAGTGCTTTTTCCTTACGTCTCAGTTCTTTTTTTAGAGATTTAATTTCTTTTTCATCTGCCTGAGTTTCTTTAATACAGGCTTTATTGCTTACTTTTTTGGTTTTTACACCTTGTACAAATTCATCTTTCCAGGCTTTAATCTGCTCCGGATAATAACCATTTTTACGACAATATACTGTTAACTCTGACCCCGTTACCGGGCCT
>JABXKR010000102.1 GCA_013619145.1 Psychromonas sp.
ATACAAAGTGTTATAAGGGATGTCTTCTTCGTTAGCGACCTCACTCACAGATCGTGATTGAGGAGGTAAAACTTTCCGTAAAACGGCTTCTTTTCTTTCTGGTGAATATCGAGTCATTCCAACCTAAATTACCGCTCCCTGTACTTATTGTTAAGTGAAAACAAAGGTGTGACAACTAGTCTGACACAGGGGGATCCTGTGAATCCCCCCAGAACGAAGCTCCAGACAACGTCGCCAGCTTATCCGACTGTCCTCTTCGGCCAACTTTCTATTATTTCCAGCCCCTGAAGTTAATAGACAATTAGAGCGTTCTAGAACTTTGTTGACTTCTTATCTTCCCGCAGCATAGAAACGAAAAAAGCCACCAAGATTGCCAACCACCCAGAATCCCAGCTGTTTTTCATTCAATTTATCCCAGTTTAATTCTTTGGCATGTTCTGGCCATTATCAGATCTGTTAGCTGCGTTGCTTTTTTGCAAGTTCTACCTCACGTTTCGTCATCTTTATCATACAATTACTCCTTATAATAAATTCTGATCACTCATCCCTACTCCCCAATACCGGCCTCAACCCCGAAGGCCAAGTACTATTTGCCAATGGCAACGAGCCGTATATATCATAAAAAGCCGCCAGTAAATCCGTTTGCAGTTTATTTGGAAACTGCGCTCCTCG
>JABXKR010000308.1 GCA_013619145.1 Psychromonas sp.
TTTGATAGGTGTCTGCCCAGGTTTGATATTAAGTTGAGGAGGTTAGCCAAAAATGTCTCTTGAAGAAGAATATAATGATTTAAAAGAATACAGTATAGCGATGCTCTGCTTTTCCCATCTGATAGTAAATTACTCTTTAATCGCTTTCTTAGGTAAAGCTGAATTGGCGAAAATCACTGTCGCTGTCCCTGCAAAAATTGAAAGCATAGCCAGACCAACCTTTGCATTATTTTGCATTCCGATAATGAGTAAATAGATGCCAGTTACGATCAACAATGCGCCAAGATAAAAGAAGATACGCGGATATTTACTGAACAGACTAGGGTGTTTAGCTGCATACTTTGAACTCATATTTTTATTTGCATGCTTTACTACTGCTTTACGTTTATGCTTTCTTGTTGACATAACACACTCCCGAAATTTATCAGACTGCATGCTGACTAATTCATACAGGCAATCTGTCTAATAAAGATATATTTATAGCAAAATATATCCTCTCAAATAGCTACTTACAGCACATTATTGGTAACAAATTGATGTTTGATTCAAGATCATCGCTTATCTCTATTCTAACGCTCTCTATAAACAGATCATTGTCAAACTTAAGCATCTGTTTTCAATTGGTTATATTTACCTGCCGGTGAAAGTGAAGCACAAAGCCTGACATCAGCTCTGAACAATGTTTGCATATTGGCATTATCAATAACCTTATGCTCCACAATTCAACCGCTCATAAGGGTAGTTTTTAATATAAAAAGATGCGTATTGATACTATTTGTCTAGAGAAGTTATATGAAAAAGAGCATCTAAAGACGATTTTGTTAATAAGCGCTGTTTTTATGATATTGCAGATCCACTGTTAAAAAAAAACACTATAAATAGTAAGCCCTTTGTGACTAACCACTCGTTTTGCTTGATTTGTTTGTTATTTAAACGGCAGTTATTGTCTGAAAATTGCACAACCAGAAAATTGATCTACCATCTTAAACCAGTGCAAATAAGATTAATCCCAATAAATAAACAGGTGATAAATCGAAGTTGCCACTAAAAATGATGGCTGTTTATTAAAACAATCATTTTTCTAAAAATAGCGATCAATCTAACTGCTCTGTTGTTATCTCGATTTTTATGGAAAAAATTAAAATCTTGTTTAGCGGATAAACTGCTAAATGCAACATTGCTTATATATGCCTAAGCCACTTAAAAATATGGATATTGAGCTCAGCGTGAATGCCGAACAAGGCACAATATGCAGAAAATGGTTATCCCTTTTCTAATATTGTTACGCAGTGCAGGCTTTTACGAGTTGCTGAAAACCGTATTAGCAGTGGATGGGCATTCCCAAACTGTAAAGAGAAAGGATTTCTTAACAATGAAAAAGGCAATTTTTATAGGTCTGATGACGGTGTCATTAACAACACAGGCCAGCTGGTATTTTCGAGGCACCCCAAATGATTGGGCTGCCACGGCAATGGAAACAACTGATAATATCAATTTCTGCACACAGCAGAGCTTTGCTAACGTATCTCCGCGCTTTAAAATTGACCATTATGCCGATTGGAGTGAAAACTACCCGTCAGCTGATGTCACTGTAACAGCTAATACAACTTACGATATCTGCTTCAATGCAAGCAGCAAGCAGATAACAAAAACCATAGTTGATGGTGTCGATAGTACCGCCCCAATCGCGACAGCATCGCTTGCGCCAGGCACTTATAGCAGCAGCCAGCAGATAAGTCTAAGCGTCACTGATAATCAGGATAATGCGCCGTTACTGTACTGCACAACGGATGGTTCAACGCCAACAACTCTGTCTCCTGCTTGTAATTCACAAACATTTACCGCGGCAGATATTAATGAATCCGGTGTTGATCTGACGCTTAAAGTACTCGCACTAGACGCCTCAGGTAACAGTGCTATTTATGATTTTGATTACACGATTGCTTCGATTCAAGATGCCTGGTATTTCCGTGGCACCCCCAATAGCTGGGCAGCTACTGCAATGGAAACGACGGATAATATCAATTTCTGTACGCAGCAGAGTTTTGCAGATGTCGAGCCGCGCTTTAAAATTGACCATTATGCCGATTGGAGTGAAAACTACCCGTCAGCTGATGTCACTGTAACGGCTGACACAACTTATGATATCTGTTTCAATACAACAACCAAAGCGATAACAAAAACAGTCGTTGACGGTGTAGATACGATCGCGCCGGTTGCCAGCGCATCACCTTCAGCAGGCACTTATAGCAGCAACCAACAAATCACGCTAAGCGTCACTGACAACCAGGATAACGCGTCGTTACTGTACTGCACAACAGATGGTTCAATACCAACAACTCTGTCTCCTGCTTGTAATACGCAAACATTTACGGCTGCAGATATTAATGAATCTGGAATTGATCTGGCGCTTAAAGTACTCGCGCTAGATGTATCTGGTAATAGTGCTGTTTATAGTTTTAATTACACTATTGGTATGCAAACGGTTGGCAGTGATTTCCGTGAAGAAAACGTTTATTTCATTATGACTGACCGTTTTGCAGATGGCGATAGCAGCAATAATAATATCTGGGGTGATGAATACTTACCTAATGGAGCAGCAGACAAGTACAACACCAATACCAGTAAAACCGGGCCTTTGTCTTATTACCATGGTGGTGATTTTAAAGGTATTATGAATAACCTCGATTACATTCAAGATATGGGCTTTACTGCAATCTGGATAACGCCGGTAGTTAAACAACCTGAAGGACGTCGTTTTAATGCCAACGACTCATATCAAGCTTCAGCTTTCCACGGTTACTGGGGTTATGATTTTGACCAAATTGACCCGCACCTACATTCATCGGGTAAAGACAATGACGGCTGGAATGATTTCGATGCACTGGTGGAAGCGCTGCACGCTCGCGGTATGAAATTGATGTTAGATATCGTGGTAAACCACGGTCAGCCGGGTTCATCTGTTGTAGGCTCACAAAGTAAATGGGCAGACCGCGCACTTGAAATTATTATGGACGGTCAAACATGGAACTGGGAAACTAATGATCCTTATATGGACGGGGACAAAAATGGCTTCTTCAGTTATGCCAGCACTGGCAATACATGGCTGATTGATTTGCTCGATTTCAATGAACATGGCGATGATCAGCAAAATGCCACTAAACATCTAATTAATGTGTACAAACGCTTTATTGATCATGGGGTTGATGCATTCCGTATTGATACCGTTTCTTATATGAGCGCGGATTTCTGGGAAAGATTCACACTTGCAATGGACGAACATGCGCGCAGCAAAGGTAATGATAACTTCTATATGTGCGGTGAAGCCTGGACAGGTGATCGCGCATCTGCTGTTGATCTTGTTTATAACGGTGCAGGCAAAAAATTCCATATGCTGGATCTCCATGGCTCTTCTATGGACTTCCCGGGTTGGATGGGTAAAGCCTTTAAAGGTGAAGCTGGTTTTGAGGATGAGAATGGTTATGCACGTATCGCGGGTGTAAATGGGGATGCATCGGGTATCTATGACCCGACATATTTATCTACATTTGTTGATAATCATGATGTCACCCGTGCCAATGGTATTCTCTCTGAATCTCAATATATGAATAACTTAAATTTTGTTTATCTGTTTAGAGGACTGCCGATTGTATTTTACGGAACAGAAGTACTTTATTCTAACTGGCCGCACTACATCACCACCACTGAAAAAGAGGATGTTGTTGCGCGCTGGATGTTAGGTTCGGAAGGTATCAGTTATGCTAAAAACAATCAGCCGACTATGTATAAGCATCTAAAAATGCTTAACAGTCTGCGTAGCTCATCTGCAGCCCTACAAAAAGGCCAGCAAACAGATCTGTTATTAGCAGGTGATCATGCGGTTATTAAACGTGATTTGGGTGGTGCAGTAGCTTATGTGGCGATGACTAAAGGTTCAGCATTTAACTACACATTTACAGGTTTAAGCAATGGTACTTACCGTTTAATTACGCCTGATACAGCTAACTCAACTTACAACGAACAGAGTATTACTGTTGAAAATGGTAGCTATTCAGTTACTGTTGCCAGTAACGCATTTGTCGTATTAGATAAAAAATAAAATTTGTTGATTAACAAAATAAAATAGCGAAGCTATCACTAGCTTCGCTATTTTTTTATTCTACCCTAGCAGGAATTTACCAAGCCAGGCTATTCTTTCAAATGATGAAGGTGTAACTCTTCATCTTTGTTGCCGGCTTCAGGATCATTAAAGGTATCAAGATCCATCTCCCCTTCTGATTTAGCAACAATACAAGTTACCACACAGTCACCTGTAATATTGACGGCGGTACGGATCATATCAAGTAATCTATCAACACCCATAATCATCGCAATACCTTCAACAGGTAAGCCCACTTGATTAAGCACCATTGCCAGCATAATTAAACCAACACCAGGCACACCGGCAGTACCCACAGATGCAAGTGTCGCAGTTACAATAACCGCTGCATAATCACCCATGGTTAAATCGATATTAAAGGCTTGTGCGATAAATACTGTCGCAACACCCTGCATAATTGCCGTTCCATCCATATTGATAGTTGCCCCTAAAGGCACGGTAAATGATGCTATTTTATTTTTAACACCAAGATGCTTAGTTGCAGTTTCAAGTGTTACCGGAATAGTTGCATTTGACGAAGCAGTTGAAAAAGCAAACGTGATCGCTGTTTCCATTTTCTTTAAGAATGTAAGCGGGTTAAGCCCGGTAAATCCTTTAAATAAAAGACCGTAAGTGATAAAACCATGCAGTAATAACGTGCTGGAAAGCACTAAAAAGTAACTTAATAAATTAACAATGGCGTCTAAACCAATTCCCGTAAACAGTTTCGCCATTAAGAAAAACACACCATACGGTGCAATATTCATTAACATTACAACTAACTTCATGATCACGTCATTAAGATCAGAGAAGACAGCGGCGATACGATCACCTGATTTTCCAGCAGAACTGACTGCAATACCGAATAAAATAGCAAATACGATAATTTGCAAGGTATTACCTTCTGCCATTGAGCTGATTGGATTGGTTGGGAACATATTGACGATTACCGAACCGAGCGAAGGTGCTTCTTTTGAAGCAAAAGTTGTCGCAGCGGTAAGATCAACCCCAACACCTGGTTCAAAGATATTACCCATGATAATCGCCAAGGTGATTGCAATCGCAGTCGTCACCAGGTAAAACGCTATAGTCTTACCGCCTAAACGGCCCAATGTCGAAATATCTTTTAAGGAACTCGTTCCGCAAACCAATGATACAAAAATAAGTGGTACCACTAACATTTTCAAACTGGCAATAAATATTTTTCCGGCCACATCAAACAAACCATGGACAATATACTCATTCACAAAGTTGATATCAGATAAAAAGGTGCGAATTAAAAATCCCGTCGCAATACCCATAAACATACCTAAAATGACACGTTTAGTGAGTGACATTTTTTGTTTTTCATTTGTCATACAAAATCCTTTCTAATTATTTTTATTTAGTACAAATTGCTTGATGATACAAGTCAGAGAGAATCACTGATAAAAAAGAGGCTCATCTAATAAACACAAACATCTAATGTTTGTTGCACTTCTAATCCTGCCTTTGATTGGCACAGAAGCGATATTTTATTTTTAATATTCAGGTAATGCTGCCCCAGAACCGAAAATTTAACTTTTACTTTATTAAGTTATTAGCCGTTGCTCCACAACTGACTTGTGGATAAAATAAGCTCACACCTTAAAAGCGGAGCGCAATATACCAGATTTTCAATTAAAATTAATTGACTTCAAACAACGCGAGGAAATCACGGATGTGCTATATAGCTGTCTGTTCTTAATAAAAAGAGAACAATTAGCATTTCGTACCATTGAATACAGTGGCCAATTAATCTTGTCCTGAGTAGGATTTACATCTTGATATGCTTTTAAAAACGAACTGTTTGCTGTTTTTTGTGCTTATTCTTGCAGGTTAATGCTAATTGAGACTGTCATCCCGAGCGGGAATGACAGGTTTTAGTGAGCATCGTATTGAGGCGTACTGGAGTTGATTATATTAAAGTACCCGTTCACCAAAATGGAAAACGCAGTACTCACCTTCCGCCATTTTATTCCACTGTTCATCTTTGGTAAGAGGACGAGTCGCAATAACCGTGACCACATCCTTATCTGACGTTTCTTTTTGAAAATCAACAGTCATATCTTCATCTATTAACTGTGCCTTACCAAATGGAGCTCGACGAGTAATCCAATGCAGGTTATTACTGCAGTAACACATCACATATTCACCGTTACTTAAGAGCATATTAAATACGCCCATTTCACGTAAGCTATCGGCGTAACCTGCCACTTTTTTAAACATCGCCAAGATATCTTGTGGTTCGCTTTCATAACTTTGATATAACTTATCAATTATCCAACAAAATGCACGTTCACTGTCCGTTTGTCCGACAGGAAAAGCGCGTCCCATCGGTAGATCTTGATAGCCGCTTAATTGGCCGTTATGTGCGTATGTCCAGTTTTTTCCCCATAATTCACGAATAAAGGGATGAGTATTTTCTAAACTCACACCACCTCGATTGGCTTGACGGATATGGCTGATCACCGATTTACTTTTAATTGGGTAGTTTTTAACAAGCTCTGCAACTTTAGAGTCACAACTCGGCTGCGGATCTTTAAAACTGCGACAACCTTTACCTTCGTAAAAAGTTATCCCCCAGCCATCTTTATGCGGCCCTGTTTCACCACCTCGCTTAACCAAGCCACTAAAACTAAAACAAATATCAGTGGGCACATTCGCACTCATTCCGAGTAATTCACACATTATAAAACCTATCCTTAAAAGCTACGCCAAAACTTACGCCATTTTTTTTTCTATTAAATAAATCAGAATATGAATAATCTTGATATGAACTTCTTGGATACGATCGGCAAAACCAAAATGAGGAACACGGATTTCTACATCGGCAAGCCCAGCCATTTTACCGCCATCTTTACCTGTTAAAGCAATAATTGAGATACCTTTTGACTTAGCAACTTCAATTGCTTTTAAAATATTCTCAGAGTTACCACTAGTAGAAAGGCAAAATAAGACATCACCACGACGGCCAACACCTTCTACATAACGTGCAAAAATTGAATCAAACCCGTAATCATTACCCACACATGAGATATGACTTGGATCTGAAATAGCAATCGCAGCATATGAAGGACGGTGTTCACGATAACGCCCTGTTAACTCTTCTGCAAAGTGCATTGCGTCACAGTGAGAACCGCCATTACCACAAGAGAGTACTTTGCCTTCTTGTTTAAAAGTATCAGCCAGTAATGTTGCTGCCTGCTCAATATTTTTTAAGTTTTTTTCATCTTTTATAAAAGCCTGTAATACGTTTTCAGCTTCTAATAATTCATCTTTGATAAGTGATAGACTCATAACATCTCTGCTTATTTTTTAGTTATTAGTTATTAGTTATTAGTTATTAGTTATTAGTTTCAAGGTAATAAAAGTATTTTACACGGTTAATAGATTGCTAACAGTCAATTAACTGAGTTAGTGTGAATTAAAACTGAATTTGAAAATAGTAGAAAGGAAAAATGCAGGGAAATTATTGCCTGGATAGTAAAAGCAGAGAAAGTACGCCCTGCTTTTTCAGATACAGCCAAACCAGTTGGCTATAGTGTTGTCTTTATTAAAAGATCAACAACTTACAACTTATTGTTGTATGTTAGTCACGGTTTAGCGTACAGGTTTTTTCTTCTTTAACAATACCCGCTTCAATTGCATCAATCGCTTTTTGATCGTGTGCATTTGCCGGGCAACCACATGCGTGCTCACTTGTTGCATGTAAACGAGCTTGTTCTAAGTGCCATTGTGCTACTTTAATATGTTGATCAACATTCATTGTAATGATTCCTTAAAAAAATAAATAACGTCATAAATTGATATAAATCAATAATTGACGATTATAAACAAACAAATTTAACAATCCAGTAATGCTTATAAATATTTACATTTTTTTAACAAATTAAACAGCTTAACTTATCCTCTTTATACCCAGCCACTTACAATACAAATAGCAAGAGGTATAACAAAGCAGTTATTTTGCAATACTCATGAATATTCAGAAACAGACAAAATTAGAACCATCTTGCAAAGATTTCATTGCCAGTAGCAATACCAATATTACTGCTGGATTTTTCATTAAATCTAGTTATAGTCATGAATCTTTTTTAAAATCAGGTTATTGAATATGATTATCAAACAATCCTCATTAATTTTAGTTGCCGGTCTGATTATTTCAGGCTGCTCAAACATGTCAAACATGTCGTTGCAATCACCAAAAGATCTGTACGCTAACGCTTTCGTAGATCCGGCTCAAGCCAGTCAATCCCTCGCACAAAAACAGGTTTGCTGTGATAATTTTGAACAGTTAGAATACCAAGAGATTAACAGTGACGACGACCTTTTTATTCCACTTAGCAGTGATTCTCAAGTTTACTCTTTTGTCTCCGGCAAAAGTTTTGTACAAGCATACAAATTAACAAACAATAATTCTAAGTTAACACTAACTATTAATGGCTTAATTTATAATACCGTTGTTGCACCTCAGGTAACCTTATTAGATGCAAACTTTAATATCACCCGCACTATCCCGGCAAGTCAATTTACTTATAAAACAGCAAAGCTGCTAAATGGAGATATATTGTCTGCAGAACTAACCATCTTCCGACCGCAAGCTAATAATTTGGCAAATGAAACATACCTGCTTTTTTATACAACAGATGAAGCAATAGCAGGTGACACCACTATTATCCATCCTGCAAAAAGCTATGCAAAAGCTCACAGTACTGTAGAGCCTGATATTGCAGATCCAATTATTCCTCATTCAGCAATGGGTGTTATTGAGCTTGAAATTGACGTACTAGGTACCGCAGGCGATTCTGAGAACAGTTACATGCCTGTCGCAATAGCAAACAAAACTGCTGCAGCACCAGCTCTTACTGAAAAAGAATTTAATCAGGCAATTGTTGCTGCCGTTGCAGTAAAAGATATCGATAAAGCATTAGCAATTGTTGATCAAGCTGAAGCAGCTGGCTCTCAATCTGCAAGAGAGACCTTTGTCAATGCACTTAATAAACCAACAGATGAGGCTGAGATAGAATTTAATAATGCTATTTTAGAAGCTGTTGCCGCAAAAGATATCGATAAAGCATTAACTATTGTTGATCAAGCTGAAGCAGCTGGCTCTCAAACAGCAAGAAAAACCTTTATCAATGCCCTAAAAAATAACGATTAGTAAGATCTGAATTCAGATCACAGTGATGGATAATATTTATCCATCACTGTGATACCTCTCCCTTATCCTCTGCCATCACTTTAATTCAATAGAATCTCTATACCCAAGCCACTTCAAGATGCAGATTCAGAACTTAATTGTTTTCCGATAGATTCAAAGACCCGCTTTGCGATTTTGAAGCAGTACGCTTAAACAGGCCTTTAATATCTTCAATCGCGATATACAGACAAGGGATCAGTAACAGGGTCACTACAGTTGCAAATAACACCCCGAACGCAAGCGATACCGCCATGGGAATTACCATTTGTGCCTGCATACTGGTTTCACTCATAATCGGCATCAAACCAAAAAAAGTCGTTAAAGAAGTTAATAAAATCGCCCTGAATCGACGACAGCCCGCCTGCACCACCGCATCACTCATTTTGACGCCTTTACGACGTGCAATATTGATGTAATCAACCATTATCAATGAATCATTGACCACCACCCCCGCGACCGCAATAATGCCAAACAGTGATAACATGCTCAGATCTAATCCAAATAACATATGTCCGAATACCGAGCCGATAATACCAAATGGGATCACCGCCATAATCATAATGGGCTGCGCATAGGATTTAAGCGGCACCGCCAGTAAGCTGTAAATAATCAGCATAGCTAACACAAAATTACGCACCTGGTTATTAACGCTTTCAATCTCCTCCTGGATTTTTCCTGATACTTTAGTTTGCACTAGCGGATATTTTTTCAGCAACGCGGGAATAAAATTCTCTCTAATATCTTTTGCTAATTTAAACGGCTCTACTTGAGCGACATCAACCGAGGCCCAAACACTTACTGTTCTGCGCCCATTTTCGCGGCGGATACGATTTAACCCTTTGGTGATAATAATATCTGCGAGTTCCGAGAGAGGAACTTCGCCTCCTGCAGGTGTTTGAATCATGACATCTGAAACCAAGCTAATTGCATTACGCTGCTCTTGCGGATAACGCAACATCACTTTAATTTCATCGCCATTACGCAATAACCGTTGTGCCTCTAAGCCGTAAAAACTTTGCCCAACTTGCACTGCAACATCTTTTAGGGTCAGCCCTAAACTATTCGCCAGTGGTTTTAATTTAAACTGCACCTCTTTACTACTTGACTCATGACTGTTGGTTACATCAGAAACGCCTTGCAAACTCTTAAGTTTGTCGGCTAATTCATTGGCAGCACTCAATAACTGCTTGGCATCTTTACCTTGCAGACGAAAGTTAACATCACCGTCATCACGTCCACTTCCAAACAGGTTATCTTGCACTTTTAAGGTTTTTAATCCCGCCATTTTAGGCATTTCGTTACGCCATAATTCAGCCAGTTCAAAGGTATTAATAGGCCTAAATTGCGGATCAACCAATTTGGTCATAATTTGTGCTTTAGAGCGACCTTGCAGCTGAACTTGCATATCTGAAATCATCTTTTGGCCATATTGAATTTCTAATTCACGATCCACTTTTAATATTGCTTTCTCTACTTGTAAAGCCGCCTGTAAGGTTGATTTTTCGGAGGCATCAATATTCATCTCTAAAGTAATTTGCGGAAAGTCATGCGGAATTTTAGGTTGACCTATATAACGCACCAAACCACCTTGGTATAGACCCGCAACAACTAATAACAGACTGATAAACAGCATAATCATCGTATATCGATAAACTAAGACTTTGCAGAGTAGTGGTTGGTAAATATTTTCAATAAATCCCTGTAAAAATTTATCTACTTTATTTTGTAAAAAATTAACAATATTGCGTAACCAATCAAGGGGGTTTTTAGATCCTGGTTTCACAATTGTTCTGCCTTTCATGGAAGCAAGATGCGCGGGTAAAATCAGCTTTGATTCAATTAACGAGAAAATCAGACATAAGATCACCACAAAACCGATCGCTTTACCAAAAGCTGAGCTGGGACCATCATCCATGGTAATAGGTAAAAAAGCCGCAATAGTGGTTAACACTCCAAAAGTAGCCGGCATGGCAACACGTTTAACACCACGAATTACGTTATCAATATGCTGCCCTTTATTTTCGCATTCCTGATGCGCACTTTCTCCCATTACTATCGCATCATCAACAACAATGCCGAGCACCAAAATAAATGCAAATAAGCTAACCACATTAATAGTGACATCAATCACCGCCGTTGGCAGAAATAAAAGCGTGCCTAAGAAACAGATAGGTAAACCCATCATCACCCAAAAAGCGAGACGTACACGTAAAAACAGTGCCAATAAAATAAACACTAAAAGTGCACCGCTTTTCATACTATTAAACATTAAATCTAAGCGCCCTTGCAGGTAATAGGTCATATCAACCCAGGTTTCTAACTTCACACCTTCTGGCAAATATTGCTGTTTATCCTGCACATATTCTTTAACCACCTGTGCAACATCGGTAATACTTTGATTATTGGTAGCTCCAACAAAAAATGTGACTGAATTTTTCCCATTGAATTTGGAATATTGAATCCCCTGCTCAAAACCATCAGTGACAGTTGCAATGTCTCCGAGTAGAATTTTACTGCCGTCACTGAGTGTGATTAACGGCAAATCTTCAAACTCAGCCCCCACATAAGCTTGGTTTTGCACACGTAAATTTATATATCCGTTTTCAGCCCGAATCTGTCCGGCAGACATATTTTGTGAAAACCCACGAACAGCATTCGCGACATCATTAAAAGTTAAAGAAAATTGACGTAATTTATCTTTACTGACTTCAATCGCGATTTCATACTCTAAACCACCATAAAACTCGCTAATATTAACCTGCGGTAACTGTTTTATCTGATCGTGAATTTTATCCCCTAACTCCTTTAGCTGCCGAGCAGTTAAATCACCATACAAGCTGATATACAACACTTCTTGGCGCAGTTTAATGCGCTCAACTTTAGGTCGTTCCATGCCTTCCGGAAAGCTGGAAATAGAATCAATTTGTGATTTGATCTCTTCTAAAAGTACCTGTGGATCATAATCATCTTCAACACGAAAATATCCCGTAGCCATATTTTGATTGGAACGAGTAATAATACGATTTAAACCCTGTATGCTTTCTAACGCCTCTTCCACTTTAATAGTGATCCCCTCCTCAATCTCTTTGGGAGCGGCACCAGGATAACTTGCAGAAAATTCAATCCAGTTAATATCAACTTGCGGGAAAAATTGTTTACGGATGGTATTTGCCGTTAATAAACCACCAATAATAATAATTAACATCAACAAGTTTGCCGCAACCGGATTGCGGGCAAACCAGACGATCAAGCCTTTCTCGGTATTTAGCATCCGTTAATCCTTCTGCACAGTTTGCTTTTTATTAACATCGTTTGTTGGCTGTTTATTAATTATTTGTACAGGCATACCTTCAATCGGATAATCTAAAGCCGAGGTAATCACCAACTCCCCCTCTTTTAATCCCTGGTTAATAAACAGTTGCGCTCCCACAGTCCGTGCGACCGATACCTCTTGAAAATGTAGTTGTTGCAGTTCATTGACAATAGCCACTTTTCCATCAAGGAGCAGATGACGCGGGATAATACTTATTTCCCCCGCCTCGCGACCATTAATTAAAGCGGTCACATAGGTGCCATAACGTAATTCATTTTTACTGTTTTCTTTACTTACCTTTTTATTGCTCAGTAAGGCATAAGGATCTTTAATTTCAGCAACCAGATAGTTCATACGACTACGTTGATCGATAACCCCTTCAGTGCGGATAATTTTACCGTTCCACTGTTGCTCAACACCAGCAAGTTTGGCAAAAACAGTGACTTTTTCTCCAACACCCTGGTTAGTTAAATACTGCAATTCATGATCAGCCACCGGCAAACGAATTTCAGCTTGGGCGGTGCTAAAGATTTTGCCAAGTGATGTGCCCATGCTGACATAAGATCCTAAGCCAACTTTTCTACTCTCGATCAATGCATTATAAGGTGCTTTTATCTGCGTTCGTTGACGATTTTTTTTGGCTCGCTTTAGTGTTGCCTGTGCAGACAGTAAACGAGCCTCTTCTTGAGCAAGTTGTGGTTTTCGTAAACTTAGCGCCGTTGGTTTCGATCTTGTGATATTACTCCACTGCTCTTTGGCAACATCACCATACGCACGTTCTAATACTAAAGCTGCCTCTGCGGAAGCAATATTAGCTTGTGCCTCGATTAATGCTACATCGTAATCACTAGCATCAATTTTTGCTAAAAGATCACCTTTTTTAACAAACCCGCCACGTACAAATTTTTCTGACAGATAAACAACTTCACCACTTACTTGCGCGACTAATTCTGTTTCATACTTGGCACTCACCACACCATAGGAACTCACTGAAAAATTCATCTCGACAGGATGATTTTTTTGCACTGTAACCAAAGGAGTATTATCAATAAGCGCTTTTTCTGCAGGCGGTTTTTTCATTGATGCCATTCCCCAATATCCCGCGCCACCCAATAACAAAACTAAAAAAGGAAAAATAAACTGTTTTTTATTCATCAGAAAAACCTTAAGAAAAGCAAAAATAGGTAAAAATAAGAGATGATATAGTGAAAGTGCCCCTAACAATATGACAAAAACACTATTTTTATAATTGATTAAACAGTAACAATAACAGTAACAATAACAATATCAATAAAGTATGTTTTAGTAATTTAATACAGTTGCTCACAAAAATAAGATCACATACAAATCAATCACCAACATTTCTGAATTTTATCTCACTTCATATATTTAAATAAATTGCATTGAGTTAACTTTACTTATTGCATAGTATGAATTTTCTATATCAGTATAAATTACTGATAATGAATGAAATCAATTTTAAAACTGGGCGGAAAGCCGTCAAGTTGCAGGTATTTAAGCATGTCTTTATTGGAAGTAAAAAATCTTCGCATTGAGTACCCATCGCGTCATGGTGTTCATGCTGCTGTAAAATCACTCTCTTTTTCGATTGAAAGAGGAGAAATAGTTGGTGTTGTTGGTGAATCTGGCGCAGGTAAATCCACAATAGGTAATGGTATTATTGACCTTTTAAGCCCGCCTGGTGTTATTGCCAGTGGTGATGTTTACCTTGAAGGTGAGAAAATATCAGGTTTATCTGCGCAGCAGATGCGTAGCGTTCGAGGGTCAAAAATCGGTTTTATTTTTCAGGATCCAATGACATCCCTGAACCCGCTTTTTACTGTTGAGCGCCAGTTAACTGAAACAATCCTTGCCAATCTTAATGTAACAAAAGAGGAAGCGTTTTCACGAGCACTAAATTTGATGGAGCAAGTGGGCATTCCGGAGCCACACTTACGCATCAAACAGTATCCTCATCAATTTTCAGGCGGAATGCGACAGCGTGTTGTTATTGCAATCGCACTTTCTGGTGAACCTGATTTAATTATTGCTGATGAACCCACTACCGCGCTTGATGTTTCAATTCAAGATCAAATCCTGAAACTAATCCGCGATCTCTGTATTGAGAAAAATGTTGGCTGTATGTTAGTGACCCATGATATGGGGGTTGTCTCTAATGTGACCGATAAAGTGGCTGTTATGTACCGCGGCGATCTGGTTGAATTTGGACCGACACAAAAAGTACTTGGCGATCCGGATCATGATTATACGCGCAGCCTGATTTCCGCCGTTCCTCGTTCGGATATTAAACTGGATCGTTTTCCGCTGGTTAGCTATATCGAAGAAGCGCATGAGATGCAGCAGATCGATATTAAAAATCACTGGCTGGGTCAAAGTGAAGATCAGCGAATTTATAGCGGTCCTCTGCTTAATGTCGAAAATGTCAGCTTGCGTTTTATTACTAAAAACTCATTTTTTGAAAGTCGCCGCGAATTCGTACAGGCTTCTGATAATGTCAGTTTTCAAATTCAGGAAGGTGAAACGTTTGGACTGGTAGGTGAGTCTGGCTCAGGTAAATCTACCATTGCACGTGTTATTGCCGGTTTATATCCACCTGATGAAGGTAAAGTTACTTTTGAAGGTATCGATCTGACCGCATTAAAGTCTGAAAGTGAACGTCGCCCAATGCGCAGGCAGATGCAGATGGTATTTCAGAACCCTTATACGTCAATGAACCCGCGCATGAAAATATTCGATATCATTTCCGAGCCGATTCGTTTCCACAAATTGGCTAAATCAGAAGCGGAAATTCGTCAAATTGTTCATGATCTGCTGGATCATGTTGGCCTTGGCAGAATGGCGGGAGTTAAATATCCTCATGAGTTCTCTGGTGGTCAGCGTCAGCGTATATCCATCGCCCGCGCATTGGCAACCAGACCGCGTTTATTAATTTGTGATGAACCTACATCTGCTTTAGATGTATCTGTTCAGGCGCAAATACTTAATCTGCTAAAAGATCTTCAAGATGAATTAAATCTGACCATGTTATTTATCAGTCATGATCTACCCGTTATTCGTCAAGTTTGTGATCGTATTGGTGTTATGAAACAGGGCCAACTTGTGGAAGTTTCACCGACCGAGCAACTGTTTACCAATCCGCAACATGAATACAGTAAACACCTTGTCTCGTTAATGCCTGAGTTTAAAGGTCTAAGAAACGCTTTATAACAGACATGATGTCACAGTGCTTTCGGTGCTATGCATCGACAGTAATTAACCATTTATTAATAACAAGTACAACAAAAAGGGAGTTCACTCCCATTAAAGGAGCTATTCAATGAAATTTTTCAAGACTAAACTTGCCGTTGCTTTATTAGCAGCAGGCCTTAGCTTTAATGCAGCAGCAGCAGATATCACCGTTGCTTATGACGCCGATCCCGTCTCACTTGATCCGCATGAACAGCTTTCCGGCGGAACAATGCAGATGTCGCATATGTTATTTGATCCGCTAGTTCGTTTTACTAAAGAGTTTGATTTTGAAGCGCGTCTGGCAGAAAAATGGCAGCGTGTAGACGACACAACATTCCGTTTCAATTTACGTAAAGGTGTGAAATTTCACTCTGGTAACACAATGACAGCGGATGATGTTGTTTGGACATTTAATCGCCTTAAAGTCTCTGGTGATTTTAAAGGTGTTTTCGCACCTTATGAAAAAATGATCAAAGTTGATGATTACACTGTAGAAATTAAATCAACAAAACCGTACCCGCTAGTGTTACAAACAGCGACTTATATATTCCCAATGGACAGTAAGTTCTATTCTGGTGAAATAGACGGTAAAGATAAAGCTGCAATCGTAAAACATGGCGGCTCTTTTGCTTCAACAAATGTTTCAGGTACAGGTCCGTTTATTGTGACATCTCGTGAACAGGGCGTTAAAGTTGTTTTTGAACGTTTTGATGATTATTGGGACACTACCTCACCAGGTAACGTAGATAAACTGACACTGGTACCGATCAAAGAAAATGCAACTCGTGTTGCAGCGCTGCTTTCTGGTGATATTGATTTAATCCACCCAGTTGCACCAAACGATCAAAAAAGAGTTAAGCAGACCAAAAATATTGAATTAACCACTGTTGCCGGTACGCGTATTATTACCTTGCAAATGAATCAAAATAGCAACCCGGCACTTAAAGATGTACGTGTGCGCCAGGCGATTGTTCATGCGATTAACAATAAAGGTATTGTTAAAAAAATCATGAAAGGTTTTGCAACAGCTGCAGGCCAGCAAGGTCCTAAAGGTTATGCTGGTTACGATGAGACACTTGTTCCGCGTTATGATCTAAAAAAAGCCAAGCAGTTAATGAAAGAAGCGGGTTACGAGAAGGGCTTCAAACTTTCTATGATGACACCAAATAACCGTTATGTGAACGATGCGCAAATTGCGCAGGCAGTTTCTTCGATGTTATCTAAGATTGGCATTAAAGTTGATTTAAAAACACTTCCTAAAGCACAATACTGGCCTGAATTTGATCTTTGTGCTGCTGATATGATGATGATTGGCTGGCACTCAGATACAGAAGATTCTGCAAACTTTTCTGAGTTCTTAACCATGACACGTAATGAAGAAACGGGTAAAGGCGCATATAACTGTGGTCATTACTCAAACTCAGTTGTTGATAACCTGGTTAACAGTGCTAATGCTGAAACAGATCCTGCTAAACGTGCAGCTATGTTGCAACAAGTAGAGCAAACACTCTATAAAGATGCTGCGTTTGTGCCACTGCATTGGCAAAATCTTGCATGGGGTGCAAAATCTAATCTTGATGTTGCACCGATTGTTAACGCGCTAAACCAACCATACTTTGGCGACCTTGTTGTCAAGTAACACCTAAGCAATAAGTAACCTAGTCAAAATGGCCCTAACACAATATAAATTGTGTCACTAGGGCCTTTATTTTTAGTGTGATATCAGAATAACTATTCGATAAATCACCAATTTGCAAAATTTATAGGGAAGTCTAAATGTTTACGTTTCTGATCCAGCGCCTGTTTCAGGCACTGATAGTGATGTTTGTGATCAGTCTGGTGGCATTTGCCATTCAAGATAATCTAGGTGATCCATTACGGGAGCTAGTCGGCCAGTCGGTTTCTGAAGTAGAGAGACAAGCTCTGCGTGATGAATTAGGTCTTAATGATCCCTATCTGACCAAATACAGCCGTTTTATATCTAATGCCGTTCAGGGAGATTTAGGTACCTCATATTTCTTCAAAAAACCTGCTGCAGAAGTGATTCTTAATAAGCTTCAAGCAACGCTTGAGCTGGTTTTTGGCGCCACATTAATTATCATCTTTGTTGCCATACCTTTGGGCGTTTTTTCAGCCATCCATCCCAAAAGCGTACGGACAAAAATTATTATGGCATTAAGCAGCCTGGGAATTTCCGTGCCTGTTTTTCTTACCGCGATCTTATTAATGTATCTATTTTCTATCGAGCTTAATTGGTTACCTTCCTATGGCCGCGGTGAAACCGTCAATCTGCTTGGCTGGGAAACAGGCTTTCTTACTAAGAGTGGTTTATTGCACCTTATTTTACCTTGTATTTCATTGGCTTCTATTATGCTGCCACTATTCATTCGTTTAGTGCGCTCTGAAATGTTAGAAGCACTGAGTTCTGAATATGTTAAATTCGCAAAAGCCAAAGGCTTAGCGATGAATAAAATTTATTATCAACATGCGCTAAAAAATACCATGCTGCCCGTTATTACCGTTGGTGGTGTACAGATAGGTACTATGGTCGCTTATACGATTTTAACTGAAACGGTATTTCAGTGGCCGGGGACAGGTTTTCTATTCCTAGAGGCGATTAACCGTGTAGATACTCCACTGATTACCACTTATGTTATTTTTGTTGGCTTAATCTTTGTTGTTACCAATACCATTGTTGATCTGTTATATGGGTTTATTAATCCAACTGTAAATATTACCGGTAAAGGAGCGTAACCTTGAATACTATTACTTCTTCACATGTTCCTAGCCGTTGGGAACGTATCAAACAATCAGATGTTCTTTATCACTTTTTAAGAGATAAAGTGGCAATGTTCAGCTTTGCGCTGTTTTTAGCTTTCTTTCTTGCCGCAATATTGGCACCCGTGATTTCACCAACTAATCCGTACGATCTAACCAGTATTGATATTATGGACTCGGAGTTACCGCCATCATGGCTTGAAGAGGGCGACGAACGTTTCCTTCTTGGTACCGATGATCAAGGACGGGATATCTTTTCAACCATCCTTTACGGTTCGCGCTTATCGTTAACCATTGGTTTCTTAGCGGTTGCAGTGCAGTTAGTGCTTGGTATTATAATTGGTTTATCGGCTGGTTACTTTGGCGGGCGTGTTGATAGCTTCTTAATGCGCTTCGCCGATGTACAACTTTCATTTTCAACCATGATGGTTGCGATCATTGTATCGGCAATTTTTAAAGCCAGTTTTGGTGCTGAATTTTACAGTGAATATGCAGTGCTTATGCTAGTGGTGATTATCGGGGTTGCTGAATGGCCACAATATGCCCGTACAATACGTGCTTCAGTGCTTGCAGAAAAGAAAAAAGAGTATGTCGAAGCGGCTCAGGTAATGGGATTTAAAGCGGGTCGAATTATGTTCAGACATATTTTACCAAACTGTTTATCTCCTATTTTAGTTATTTCAACGGTGCAGGTAGCCAATGCAATTATGTCTGAAGCAGCCTTGTCATTCCTTGGCTTAGGTTTACCTGTTGATCAACCTTCATTAGGCGCATTAATCAGTATCGGCTTTAAATACATCTTCTCTGGTGCTTGGTGGATAACCGTTTTCCCGGGTGTGGTGCTAGTAACACTGGTATTGGTTATCAACCTGCTAGGCGACTGGTTAAGAGATGTCTTTAACCCAAAAATCTATAAAGGTTAATATCTAGTCATTTTACCTCTCTTCTGAAAGGATTGCCTATCGGCAATCCTTTGTTTTTTAAGATCCACACTTAGCTATAATGCAGATATACTCGCCCTCTTCTGAACCTGTAATTTCAATTGTTAGAGAACATATGAGCAATTTTCTAAGCAAACAAAATGAATATTTTTCACAAAACTTCACCGATCTAAACTTATCTAGCAACGAAATTTCTTATAAGGAATTCGATAGTTGCACCTTTAAAGCGTGTGATTTTAGTGAGGTAGTGTTTAAAAAATGCAAGTTTATTGACTGTAGTTTCATCAATTGTAATCTCAGCATTATGAAAATCGAATATAGCAAATTTTTAGATGTTGTTTTTGATGGTTGCAAAATGATAGGCATTGACTGGACCAGAGCCAGTTGGCCAAGCTTTGATTTATACTCACCTATAAAATTCTACAACTGTATTATTAATGATTCCTACTTTTTCGGTCTTAGCTTAAATGAAATAGTAATTGAAGCGTGCAAAGCTCACTGCGTCGATTTTAGAGGCGGCAATTTTTCTGATGCTAATTTCAGTTACAGTGATTTTACAAACAGCCTGTTTAATGAAACAGATCTCAGTGGTGCAAACTTCAGCGAAGCAACTAATTACAATATCAATATCTTTAACAATAAAATTAAGCGTGCTAAATTTTGCCGTTATCAAGCCGTCAGTTTGCTTGATAGTTTAGATATTGAGTTACTTGATTAAAGTCTCACCATCCTTCCGACTAAATAGTAATTTACAAGGGAGTAACCATTGCGAAATCAATCCCTAGAACTACAACAGCAGTGCATCCCTAGGTGATAATTTATTAAAAAAATTTTTCATTAATATCAATAACATGAGCAATATTGCTGTTTGCATCTGTTTTTGTTGCTATAAGAGGGCATCTAACAGAGTCCACGGAAGGTAAGATGCGCGCGCAACGTAAACAGATTATTGAATATATCGAGCATGGTAATATTGCCGCGAAAAATATAGCAGCTGCTCTGCGCGTTGCGAAAATCACACCGGATGCCTCTGCCTGGTTACTGTTTATTGATCATCTTTTACTCTGGGTCGGTGCATTGGCTCTGGGGTTTTCCAGTCTGTTTTTTATTGCCTATAACTGGACAGAACTAGGCCGTTTCAGTAAATTTGCCTTGATTGAACTGTTAATGGTGGCGGTGATTGCACTCTACTGGATCCGGGGTAACAATAGTATGCTTGGCAAAGTTTGCCTGCTGCTTGCCAGCCTGTTTCTCGGTGTATTATTGGCCTTATACGGACAAACCTATCAAACAGGTGCCGACCATTGGTTGCTGTTTTTTTACTGGGCTTTATTGATGTTACCTTGGGCTATAATAGCCCGTTTCCCGGCAATCTGGCTCCTCTGGCTACTACTGCTCAATCTATCTATGATTCTCTACCACAACAGTTTTCACTCTCTCTTTTCCGTGGCATTGAGCAGTGATCAGGGGCTAATTTGGCTGCTCTTCCTGTTTAATACACTCAGCCTGATCACGCTAGAGTATTTAGCTAACATCTACCCCTGGTTAACAGAACGCTGGATGTTACGACTGATCGCAGTTGCCAGTGGTTCTACAATTACTTCATTGGTTTTACAATCCATATTTGAACGTCACGATTCCGATTTTCTACCTGCCCTAATCTGGTTTACCTTTATCGCTACGCTGTTTTTTGTCTATCGCAGAATAAAAGCCGATCTGTTTATGCTGGCGGGAGCTTGCCTCTCAGGGATTATGGTAATTATAACATTTATGGCGAAATACCTATTGGACGATTTTGAAGCGGCTGGTTTTCTCTTTTTGGCAGTAATGGTGATCGCTCTTGGCTGCGCATCTGCAATATGGTTGAAGAAAGTGCATAAGGAAAATCTGTTGTGAGCAGTGATAAACAACCTCTCTGGAATAAACTTGTTAACGCAAAGCTCGTTCAAGGACCCCCTCCCAAAATGGAAGAGCCTGAATCGCCTTGGTATATCAAACTGTTATTGGCTTTATCCGGCTGGGTAGCCTCTCTATTTTTACTTGGTTTTGTTGCTGTCGCCTTTTCCGATATTTTTGAAAATAGCTTTACCTCTTTTATTGCAGGGGGGCTAATGATTGCCGGAGCATTTGCCATTTTACAGATACCAAAAAATGAGTTTTTACAACACCTGATGCTGGCCGTTAGCTTAGCCGGGCAAGCATTAATGGTTTGGGGCATTGCTGTTGACAGCACTCAGGATAACCTTGTTTATGTGTGGGGATTGATCACTGTTATGCAGCTGCTTTTAGCCATACTTATGCCTGATTTTGTGCATAGAGTGTGGTCAGCCTTTGCCGCTGCTATCGCCTTTTCAATGACTATGCAATTGCTGCAACTGCCCTATTTAAATAACTGTATCATTCTTTTTTTAGCATGCTGGTTAGTGCTTAATGAATTTCATTTTCCTGAGCAAATCAGAAAATTCCAAGCTATCTCTTATGGTTTGATATTAGCTTTAATACCGATCAAGGGCTCTGCCCTATTTCCTTCTCAATCGTTCAGCTGGCTTATTGGCTCAAGCGAAACTATTGATCCCCCTTGGCTTGATGAACTGTTTTTAGCTCTCACCATGTTCTACCTTGTTTTTAAATTATTGCAGCGTTTTTCAAAACCTATGTTTACTGTTTTCAGCATATCAACACTGTTTACCACGTTACTGCTCTGCGTCCTGTCCATGCAAGCTCAGGGGATCAGCGTGGCTATGGCGATTATGCTATTAGGTTTTTCGGTTAGTAACCGAATACTGCTGGGGTTAGGCATCTGCTCATTACTCTTTTATATCTCTACCTATTACTATCAAATGCAGACTAGCTTGCTGGATAAATCCATAACCCTAGTTATTATTGGCAGTGTGCTGCTGATTGTACGCTACCTGATATTACGAGCTTTAAAACACCAACAGGAAGTGGCTCATGTATCGTAAAATTGCTATCGCCGCCCTTATTGCTGTCCTCGCAGTTATTAACTGGTCCATTGCAGGTAAAGAAAAGCACCTTCACGATGGTCAAATTGTTTATCTGCAGCTTGCTCCCGTTGATCCCCGCTCGCTGATGCAAGGTGACTATATGGCGCTTAGATTTACTATTGCGGACCAGATTTATCAAACACTTCCAAAAAAACAGCAATACGACTCATGGTCTCATAATGTAGATGCAAGCGATGGTTATGTGGTAGTCAATTTAAATAAGAAAAATATCGCCAGCTACCGTCGCATCTATCAACAGCAGCCGTTAGAAAACAGTGAACTCCTGCTGCGCTACCGCGTACGTAATGGCGCAGTGAAGTTTGCCAGCAATGCTTTCTTCTTTCAGGAAGGTGATGGAAAACAGTATCAAGCGGCTCATTATGGCCAGTTTAGAGTTAATAAAGACGGCGATTTATTACTCTCAGCTCTGTTTGATAAGGATTTAAATAAGCTCCCTCACGGAGCAAAGAAAGAATAAATTTGAATTTATCGATAGCCAATCTACCTCAGAATGGAAAAATCAGATGATAAACAATATTAAAAAGTATCTTTGTTAAGCAAGCAACATCTTGCAGATCGTGCGTACGCCATGGCCTTTACCGCCTGTTGCCCACAATCCATTCGCGCTCATCTGGTAACTGCCGGAAAGATCAAAATGAATCCAGTTAGCTTGTGGCTGTTTTACAAATTTGGCTAAAAATGCAGCAGCCGTTGATGCCCCGGCCATCCCTTCACCGCTATGGATATTGGCAATATCGGCAAATGATGAACTGATCTGCTCAAGGTGAAAATCTGCAAAAGGTAAACGCCACAGCATCTCATTTTCCTGTTGTGCGCACCCCAGCGCAAGCTCTGCAAGTTTATTATCCATAGTGAGTAAACTGTTGTAATCACGACCTACAGCCATTTTAGCGGCGCCTGTTAAGGTTGCAGCATCAATAATACAGTTAGGGTTATTTTCCTGTGCGGCAATTAAACCATCAGCCAAGACTAAGCGCCCTTCTGCATCACTGTTTAATACTTCAACTGTGACACCATTTTTATAGGTGATCACATCGCCTAATTTAAGGGCATTGCCGCTGATTAAATTTTCTGCGCAACATAAATATAATTTAACGCGTTTATTTAAACCATTCACAATAGCTAATGCGAGTGCTGCGGTTAATGTAGCAGCGCCGCCCATATCGCTTTTCATTGCGGTCATTGAATCACTCGGTTTTAAACTGTAACCGCCGGAGTCAAAAGTAATCCCTTTGCCGACTAAGGCATAGTCAACGGCAGCATCCGCATCGCCACTTGGGTTAAAATCAAGCTCTAACATACAAGGAGGACGCACGCTGCCTTTACCAACTTGATAGATACCTTGTAAATCTGCTTCGAGCAGTGCTTCACCCGAAATGATTTTATATTCAACAGGCAAATCTAGAGGTACTAGATGTGTTATCAATGACACAGCTTTCTCGCAGAGCTGCTCGGGTGATAATGCCTGTGGACCTAGATTAATGGTGTTACGTACCCACTCCATAATTAATTTACGTGACGTTAATGTTTGCAGTTCATTATCTTCGATATCACCAAAGTCGATATTGGCTCCGCTTTTAGCATTATAAAAACCTTGCGAAAAAGCCCAACGTAATTCGTTATCCCAACCTTTACCTTGCAGTTTAATACGTTCGATAGTCATTGAATCAAGTTTACGCGCAGCGCTTTGCACCTGACGGAACAGTGATTTTTTTTGATCTAAATGGATAACAGACTGGCCTTGTGAAAAACTCAGCAGTGCGCTCTTTCCCCATGTCGCATCGGCAACATCAAAACTTAAAGAAACCAAAAAACAATGACTCATTTTCTTACCTTTTAAATAAACAAAAACGCAAGCCGAAGCTCGCGTTTAAAATCACTGTCATTAGCGATTACATCTCTTCAATCCAACATTGCTGCACCGCTTCTAAAATACGCTCGCTGCAATGGTTTGGATCATCATCAAAATCCGCAAGATGCAAAATCCATTCACGCAACTCAGTAAAATGCAGCTGGGTTGGATCTTGCTTGGGATATAAATCAATTAAAGCTAACGCTAATTCTTGGGAGTCTAGCCACTTTAAAACCATACTTACCTCCAATATCATTTAACTGTTAATTGATTCTATGCCATTTTTTAAATTAATGATTTTCAGAAACAATATTGATGGTATATTTTGGGATTTCTACGACTAAATCTTCATCAGTCACACAAGCTTGACAACCAAGACGCGACTCTGGCTCAAGCCCCCATGCTTTATCTAACATATCATCTTCAAGCTCATCACTCTCTTCAAGTGAATCAAAACCTTCACGCACCACAACATGACACGTTGTACAGGCACATGACTTTTCGCAGGCATGCTCTATCTCGATATCATTTTTCAGAGCGATATCTAAAATAGTTTCACCTTCGTCAGCTTCAACAGCCAGACCTTCAGGGCATAACTCTTCATGAGGTAAAAATATTACTTTTGGCATCTTAATCGCACCTTATGTTTTAAGATTATCTATTCTCGTGGTTATATTTTATCAACCGATTGACCAGTTAACGCCTGCTTGATTGATGCATCCATACGCAATGATGCGTAATGATCCGTTAACTTATCAATAGCTGCAAGCGCATCTTTAATTGCATTAATATTATCGCCTTGGCCAAGATCAGCAAGCACTTTAATACTGTCAGTAATGGTTTGATATTCGCTTGTCGAAAGCAGCAACGCCCCGTCTTTGTGCAATGCTGCTTCAAGGTTTTCAATCACACGTTTTACTTCAACCTGCTGCTCAATCAGCATACGTGCTTGAATATCATGCTCGGCAAACGTCGTCGATTCAGAAAGCATCTCCATCACCTGGCTATCGCTTAAACCATACGAAGGTTTAACTTCGATATGCGCCTGCACGCCCGATGATTTTTCCATTGCACTAACACTTAACAGACCATCTGCATCGACCTGGAATGTCACGCGAATATGAGCTGCACCGGCAGCCATTGGCGGAATATCAGTTAATACAAAACGTGCTAATGAGCGGCAATCTGCCACCATTTCTCGCTCGCCTTGTAAAACATGGATCAACATCGCTGTTTGACCATCTTTAAAGGTAGTAAATTCTTGTGCTCGCGCAACAGGAATAGTGGTATTACGGGGAATAACTTTCTCAACCAATTCGCCCATTGTTTCAAGTCCTAATGACAACGGCAAAACATCTAATAACAACATTTCAGAATCGGGTTTATTACCTACTAGGATGTCCGCTTGGATAGCCGCACCAATTGCTACTACCTTATCCGGATCGATACTGGTCAGGAGATCTCGTTTAAAAAAATCACTGACTCTCTCACGTACTAACGGTACGCGCGTTGAACCACCAACCATTACAACTTCAACTATCTCATCAAACCTGATTTGTGCATCTTTAATGGCACGCTTACAAGCGCGCAGTGTCTTTTTCACCAGTTTTTCTATCAACTTTTCAAATGTCGTTTTATCAAGCACACCTGACCAGTCAAGATATTGTAATTCAATAGAAACTTGCTGTTGTTCGCTCAATTTTTGTTTGCTATTACGTGCAACCTGTAATAATTCCTGCTGTAATTCAGGCATTATTTTCCCTGTAATATTGGCTTGTGTTTTTATCCAATTGACAATGGTTAAGTCAAAATCATCGCCACCCAGTGCAGAATCACCACCGGTTGCAAGTACTTCGAAAACACCTTTATGCAAATGTAAAATAGAGATATCGAAGGTGCCGCCACCTAAATCATAAACCGCAATCACCCCCTCTTTACCGGAATCGAGCCCGTAAGCAACTGCGGCGGCTGTTGGTTCATTTAATAAACGCAGAACATGTAGACCCGCTAAACGAGCCGCATCCTTTGTGCCTTGACGTTGTGCATCATCAAAGTAAGCAGGCACAGTGATCACCACGCCATCTAGTTCGCCTTGCAGAGTTTCTGTTGCGCGAGCACTTAAGACCTTTAAAATTTCGCTTGATGCCTGCACCGCATTAATCGGACCTGAGCGCGTTTCAATTTGAGCCAGCCCGCTTTGATTTGCGCTAAGCTGATATGGCAGGTGAGTTTTATCTAGATCTGTTAAATTTTTGCCAATTAAGCGTTTCACTGAAGCCAGCGTGTTTAATGGATCAGTTAACAAACAGGACTGTGCAGCTACGCCGACACTGATACAGGTATCGCCCTGTGCATCTTTTTCACCATAATGCACAACCGATGGCAACATATCTTGCTGATTTTGATCAGCTAAAGTTAAAGCTTCACCACTGCGTACGCTGGCGACAAGAGAGTTAGTGGTACCTAAATCGATGCCAACCGCTAACTTATGTTGATGGGGCGCAGCAGATAAACCTGGCTCTGCAATTTGTAATAATGCCATCGAGAATGATCCTGTTTTTTAGTAGTTTTAGTCGAACAATTTTTCTTCAAGCAATTCGAGTTCAATTTGAAGTTTGAGCATAAATTTTAACTTACGGACGCTGTCTGCCGCTGCTTCTATTTCATTAAGGCTTAATTGTGATTCAATTAATGATTCTAAATCAATCACTTGTTTATGTATATTTTCTGCAAAGCGTTCAATTTCATGTTCATCATCTTCAGTAAATGAAGCAATAGTTTCGCGCCACTCCATCTGCTGCATCAAAAAGTTGGTATCTTGCAGGGTTCTTTGCTCTAAGGCGATATCCAGCCCGGCTAATAACAGTAGGTATTGCGCACGTAAACAGCTGTTTTTTAATGTATGGTAGGCATCATTTATTTCTGTACTTTTTTGCATCGCAGTTAAACGCTCACTGTCAGAGCAGATCGCAAATTTATCTGGGTGATATTGTTTTTGCAGTTCACGATAAGTTGCAGATAATAGTGTTTGATCAACAGAAAATGTAGCCGGAAGAGAGAATAGTTCAAAGTAGTTCAAAAGATGCTCCTAGCAAGATAAAGAGAGAGAGAGAGGTTTTTTTATCCTCAATAAGTGTTTATTTTAGCGATTTAGCACGAAGAGATTTTGTTCAATCTGAAGGGGAAAGCGCGCAGTTTATAGGTATAAATGCGCACTTTCGACAAAGAGATTGGGCAAAATAGCGAAGTGATTAATCGTGACAGTTTATCTAAACACTAAAACTCTCACCACAGCCACACTCTCCATCAGTATTAGGGTTGTTAAATTTAAAACCTTCATTAAGGCCTTCTTTAACAAAATCTAATTCTGTGCCATCAAGATAAACAAGACTTTTTTCATCGACAATAACTTTAACACCTTTATCGACAAATACTTGGTCATCATCATTAAGCACATCAACAAATTCAAGAACATAAGCCATGCCCGAACAACCTGATGTTTTAACGCCTAAACGCAAACCGATTCCTTTGCCACGATTAGCAAGAAAAGAAGCAACATGTTTTGCTGCTGGCTCTGTCATTGTGATTGCCAAAATT
>JABXKR010000087.1 GCA_013619145.1 Psychromonas sp.
CCACAACGGTGGCGCCGGGGTCAATGACAGTGGCTGAATCGTTCTCGGTGTAATTGATGATCGGGCCGGTAATGGTCAACACCGGTGCGTTATTGGCTAGTATGCCGCGCCACGATGCCTGCAAATCGTCGCTGAACGCCGATGCCGATGTGACGACACCCGTCTGATATTCCAAATCATAGTCACCACCTGACAACGCATTCCCGGTCAAATCATCAGAGGCGGCAACATCGGCAGCGGTTAAACGAGCTAGTGTATCTACCAGTTCTTGGCCATCTGCACTAGCCGCAAGGTTACAGCCATAGAGCAATATATCAGCCTCTTCAGATAAGGCATTTGCCCAGTTGCTTATCGCTTGGGCATTTTGCTGCAGCTCAGCTTGGCCTAACTGGCTATTACCAAGCTGGATCTCACTTGCTGAACCATGTGTGATCAGGTGCAGTGCATCAATATCCTGCCGCTGAGCAAGAATTTCATTGAGCTGCTCAATACCATTGCGGTCAGCATCGAGGATCAGCACATCGATCAGACTATCCTCGCCAGCTTGGGACTGTAGATTATCTAATAGCAGCTCATAATCAGGGACGCTTGAGTCTATAACCACAAGTTCGTAACGAACGCTTTGTGGTTGAGCTGCGCTTTGCGTCAGAAGGCCGGGGTTATCTGTTTGCTCCATGCTGTCAGTAACACTGGCGTTTTCCTGACACGATAATTCAGCATCAATACGAGTGAACTCAGCCTCGGCCTCGGCCAAAATTTCATCCACAGAGATTTCCGCTTGTGTATGGCAGTCATCAGGCAAAAGGTCAAGACCCGGAAGATCCGCAGAGAGGAGAATGCGAGGTTCTAACCCTTCGACGATCGGCGATGCATGTTTATGCTGATTTTGGGGCGTATATTTTTTCATATGTTATTATTCAACGGTCGCCTGCAGGTGCAGGTAATTATCTCTGTATCCAAAGTGGCGTCAGCTAACTGCTGCAGAGTTTCAAAATCAAGCAAAGAAAATTGACCGTTCACGAATAACCAGTGGCTCTCCTGTTGTGTGTATTTGAGTTGCGTCTTTACACTAAAGCCTTTGCTTTGTAGATATTTGACTCGTCGTTCTGCATTCTGACTCACTGAATAGATGCCAAGTGATACCTGGTAGGGTTGATTGCCTTTACTGCCCACCAGAAAGTGGTCTTTATCTCCGGAAGCACGCAAACTTTTTAGATAGCCATTGACTTCCTCTATGGAGGCAAAAGGTGGCGACATAACGCTAATCCCTGCCTGCACATCTTCTGTTCTTTTTTGTATCTTGATATCCACACCGTCAATCTGCAGCATTGACGCCTTTGCCTGAGCACTCGCTTTGTCAGGAAAAGGACCTAAGCGGCCACATTGACTGTTCTCAGAAAGACTAATATCTATAACTTCTTGCGCTGCAGGAGTGCTTGTATCTGCAGCGGAATTCATTGGAATCTGTTTTTCCATTGGTATAGTGGATATCGGTGTTGCCGACTCACTAACTGGCGTGATTTTTGTCTCTGTGACGTTCTCAGTAGGAAGGAACTTAATGCGGCAGCGCAGGCCGGCCGGGATTTTATAATCGGGGTTTTCCAGAGTCAGACGCACTCCGTAGGTGCCACTGGCGACATCAGCTACGCGATCTATGCGACTAACTTCAGCTTGCCACTTTTCGCCGATAGCGTCTGACCAGACGTCTGCCAACATACCGATATACACTTTACCCAGTTGCTCGACTGGAATAATAACTTCAACATGAAGA
This sequence comes from Psychromonas sp., assembly GCA_013619145.1. Lineage (GTDB taxonomy): Bacteria > Pseudomonadota > Gammaproteobacteria > Enterobacterales > Psychromonadaceae > Psychromonas. The sequence goes on from JABXKR010000087.1 coordinate 1,772, forward strand.
GGAGAGAGTTGAGCGACGCGGACGATGGGTTGATCATCAACGTATTCACCTATAGTCTTAAATCGTTCCATCACGACCCCTGTTACGGGGCTACGGATGGCATGGCGCTCCACAATTTCCTGAGCACGAACCAATTCCAGCTGCGCTAGCTGTTGATTATCTATCGCCTGGCGAAGCTGAATCTGTGTCAGTTTTGTCTCGGTTTGTGTCTGGTCCATATCATTGGTGGAAATAACATTGCGAGTATACAGATCTTCAATGCGCTCGTGCTGACGTTGACCATAAGCTGCATTAATCTGTCGCAACTCTATTTCAGCTGTGAGGGAGGCTCGCTTACGTGCCAGTTCCAACGAGGCCATATCGACCCCAGATTCTAGCTCTGCAATAAGCTGACCTGAGTGAACGAAGTCACTACGGTCCACGTGTACGGTCTTCAACACTCCCGGAATTCTACTACCTAAATCTGCAACGACACTGGGATTAATGACGCAATCCAGAGACTGGAGTTCGCTGAGTTGCGGCTCGATTTCCATCCCAGCTACGATCGAAGGTAACAATGCTAACTGCACAAGTAGTAATGATAAAAGGTTACGCTGTTGCCGAGTACCATCCATAGCTGCCCCCTAACATCCGTTGTCTGCATAATAAAAATGTCTGCCGTACCCATTAAATGTTAGCTAGCATAATTAAACTGTCAACACAATACCGAAAATATTTCCTGTAACAACTAAAATTTGACCCAGCTCCAGTTTCTAACTTGTTTTTGTGTTTTTCATAGTTGACTTAGCTTTATTTTAGGAAACTATGAATAATAACAAGCTGTTATGAATTACTTTCTTAAGCAAAAGCGATAACAGAGTTCATTAAGCTATGCATATTCGTTTTAGCAGTTTATACAAGGCAGAGCCTGTGCGGTGTAGGGGTTCTACATAAACAGGTGATAACGCAGTAGAAAGAGCCAACAAACCCAGCCCTAAAGGTTCGGCTAAAGGTAAACACGCCCTAGCCTGAAGATGGGGGTAAACGACTTAGTAATAGTTGTTGTATGCTTCTCATCCACTGATGCCATAAAGACTCAGTACCATGATCCAGGCGCACATAGGCACGCCCGCCGATACCTGTAACCTTGGTTCCTGCGGGTAGCGCAAGATCTAACTGAAATACTTTTTCTGTTGCAGTCAGGCCTGTTTCATCACGAGTGTCTACGCTAATCTGACCGCCACCGAGCGCCCCCAGTGCGGCACTGGGCAGCGTTGAGCTTCCCGCAGGTATTTCACGTAATAGTGTCGCCTGAACAGGCGCATCCATCTGATCCGGTAACATGACCTCAATCGAGACGGGTCTTGAGCGCGACAACCCCGCGCCGTCTTGTGTCAGTACAGCGCGCACAATCGGCTGTTCATTATTGATGATGTAACCCAGTATTTCTCCATGGCGTACGAATTTTCCGCGTAATTCATGTGGATCATGCAATATGAAGTGTCCGTTGACGGGGCTTATCACCTGTAATGCGCCAAGCTGTGAGGACACTTGTTTTAGTTCGGCAGTCACAGCTTTGATATCATCTTCTACCATCGCAGTCCGTACGCGACTGCTTTTACGTTCAAAAAACTGTTTTACACTCAGCTCGCGCAGACGAGCTTCTAATACCTTGTGCTGTGCGGCCAAAGCCTTATCTTCGAGCAGTAAAAGCCGATCGCCTGCCTTGACATCACTACCAGATGCGACAAAAACATCTTTGACAAAGCTATTAGAAGGACTGAGAATCTGTCCTTGCTCGTTGAGCCATATTACCCCCTGTGCTTGTGTTATCAGCGGGACAGGAAGCAACAGCAGGCTGGCACAGCCAATAATCAATGTTGCGAGCATAAAAAAAACGCGTGTTCGATGCGCTTCAAGGCGCTGGCTGGTGGCGAGGAAGCGCAGCGTCTTTAGCAGTGGTTTGAGTATCTGTATAAATACGGCCCAGCAGGCCAGTATTACTCCGACAATCAGAAACTCACTGGACAGATACAGGGCAATACCAATTAAAACGGTTAAACGGTAAACAGGGGAGGCCAATCCATAGAAAAAGAACCAGATGCGTTCGCCGTCTGCCGTTACCGGAGTGCGCGAGTCTGCCAGCCCAAGAAAATGTTTCTCAATAAGGTACAGGTAAAAACGGCTTGAACGAGATGCCAGATTAGGGATTTCTATAAGATCCTCAAGTACATAGTAGCCATCAAAACGCAGTAAAGGGTTACCGTTAAATAATAGCGTCGATACACTGCCAATAAGCATTATATTGAATGCGATCTCATTGACTATGCCCGGCTCAGTCAGGAGCCAGGCAAATAAACCCAGCGCCGACAAAAAAAGCTCTACCAGTATGCCGGCAGCACCAACCAGTGCACGACGTCGTTTGTCGCGAAATGCCCAGGCAGCAGAAGCATTAATATAAGGAACTGGCATAAATAACAATAGCGTAATGCCAGTTTCATGAGCTTCGCCTCCACCAGCTTTCACTGCCATTCCGTGCCCGAGTTCATGTAAAATTTTGATGATTGGAAATAGGATTGAGAAGGCTAATATCTCTGAGGTGCTGAGAGTTTTGGCTCCGGCTGCAGCGGCTATTTCTTGACCATTCGCCACAGCCAAAACGAGCGCCATAAACATAACGCCAAACCATAACCAAAGACCAGTAGGAGAAAAGCACAGCCGTGCCAGTGGAGCTAAATAGTTAAGAAGACGATCAGGGTCGAACAGTGGGATGCGCAGAGCTAACGGGTTACTCAGTGCCCGTCGTTTTGAGTGTTGAGATTGCGAATAGCGGTTAAGAACATCCTGAGCAGGCAGAGGAATAGCATCGCGCAGTACTTCGGCACTGTGTAATTGTGCCAGAATATTCAGTATATCTTCAGCTTCGAGCGGCCTGTCTGTGCTGCCAGCTGTATTTGCAAGATGCAGGATTTCCTCAACAGAGAAATCTCCATTTAAGCGGCCTATAACTTCATAAGCCGCTGCATTGAAACGAGTAAATCGTCCGGCAGATTGATCATGCAGGAGGTACCAGCGCTCACCTCGATAGTCTTGGACAATAATGCGCACATGTTTGCGCAGACGTGGCTGCAATTCTGCGACATGCTGCCATAGTGATGATCGGTGCTGTTCGTTGATCATATTAAATTATCCATAGATCAAAAACCCCGTGACCACGCCCACAGGCGCAATTGATTGAGCAGAGGATGGGTCCACACTTTTAATAAGCAGCCACGACCGATGACAATTTTAGCGGAGCCTTGCATACCGGGACGTAACCCCTGCGGCGCATCGATTATTTCAGACTCTACACGGAAATTATTACTGCCTTGCCCTACTGACGCGATGGGAAGAATTCGTGAAACTCGCAGTTGGATAGAGTTTTCAGGTAACCCTGTTAGGCGAAGGCTTCCGTTTTGTCCCTTATTCAAGCCTGCCACGTCGTGTTCATCTACTTGTAAAGCTATCCGGTAATTTTTATCCGGGACGACCTCGAACAGTAATTGCCCTCGTTCTATCGGAGCGCCCAGAGCTCGACTCCAGTCACCGTTCACCAGTAAACCACTAAAAGGAGCGCGTAACTGGGTATGCTGTAACAGCTCTTCTATGCGATGTAACTGTGCGTCTGTTTGCGCGATACGTGCAATCAGTATGCTGACCTTAGCACGATCCCGTAGCGCTAACGCTTGCTGATATTCTTTTGCGTGTTTAGCACGTTCACTTGACCACTTCTCATGTTCAAGTAATAGCTCCCGATTATCTAATGTAGCCAGAATCTGGTCTTTCTCAACACGGTCTCCGGCTCTTGCGCTGGCGGTGGCAATATAGCTGCTGAAAGGTGCAACGATCGCCTGTTGTATTTCACCTTCAACCGTGGCTTGTGCGGTGATTTGATGATCGGTCTGGATAAGTGTTAGCAGCCCTATCGCAATAATGCTGACAGCCGCTATGAATTTTGAACGTAGGTATCCAGGACCTGTTATGCATTGCAGCTGTGTGCCTATAGTGCGAACTGTTTTTTTCCAGCCTGGTTGGGAGTTGCTAATATTTAGACTGATAATGGGCGTTATGTTATCAGCAATAGTAGTGAGCAGTTTAACAGTGGAATTATCAAACTGGGTGCTTTTATCACAAACAAAGGTTAAAACGCCTATCAGTGACTCGCCATTGCGTAATGGAATTGAACAAACACAGCCATTATTATCATTTAGTAACTGTTGCGCATGGATTTGAATAACGCCATGCTCGTCTGTCGAAGGCTCTGGCAGGATAATGTTCTGATTCTGCTCGATACATTCTTCCATCGCAAATTCAATTTGCCTGACACGATCGATGCGGCGGTCGAATTGAAGCTGATGCGACATACTTAAAACACGTACCTGTAACCCGCTACGCAGGCCAAGTGCTACTCGTGAACAATCAAAGTTGTCGGCTAGGAAGTTACAAAGATGAAACCCGGCAACCGCTAAAGGTTCATTACGAGAAAGAAGTGCGACTGCATTCAATGCCAGCGTTGTGGTTTGCAAACGTTCATTATTACTTCGTTCCAGTATTTTCTCCATAAACACAGTACCCCATTGCAATAATTGCAGTACGGCCTGCCGCTGTTGTTCTGAGCGAATCGCGAGTGTCAATACAACGGCACCTACTACGCGATCTTTCTGCATCAACGGATAAGCAACATAGTCGAATAGTTCTGATTCCTCGTTAACCTCTTTCTGAACAATTCCGATACCACCTTTGATTGTTTTTACTGCGATCGCTTCAAGGGTCGAGGATATACTGTTGGAGTCCGGCCACAATGCGAGCATTTGCAGATGACTTTCTGCTGTTTTTGAGGTCAGAAACACGCCACCCTGCTTTACATCAGAGATCATGTGACATTGCCAGTCCAGCCAGTGAACAATCTCATGCGCAAATTCTGCGGATAAATTCATCAAAGGGGTTGTTGAAACTGCTTGATGCGCCTTATTTACATCGGCTGAAACACTGTTATCAGTATTTGTGTTTAAATCAAGCATGCAGCATCCAAAGAAATTTACGCAGATAAGTGTTGTTGTCTAGGCAGACAACTGCATAAGAAAGTGCCGGGACATTTGATGATTTAGTCATTATGTTCTCTCTTTAATGCGCTATAACGAATATCTTTCTGTAGTGTTCACCCTATTAGGTAGCGATCAAGTTGGCTGATTTGTCACGATTAGCTTTCCTGCAAAAGAAGTCTCCTGTGAACAATTTCATCTCTAAACCGGCTTAGTTTAAATTAATTTAATTAACAACATTTTAACTTTTAGTTGCATCCAACTATAAAGTCAATAATTTTGTATTCAACTTTAGTTTTCGCGCAAATCTTAGGGAGAGGGAAGAGCTTGAATGTGACTTGTTACTTATTACTTTAAATTATTAGGCTATGGACATAATTTATACCCAAAACAGTTGCAGATGCAGAGCATCGTTCTGTCAGCGAGCCTTTTAACTGGCAGAAAATATCGGATGGCAAAGCATAAAGGCTCAAATAGAGGGTTAATACCCTCTATTTTTTTACTTAACTGACCACCAATGGCTCGGCTTTATTTAGAAGATCCATAAAATGGTCTGTAGATTTTATTTTAAGGTCTATTTTCATAAAATCAGCCATCTTATAAACCGATTCATTTACATCTTCATTGGCAGCAATTGATTTAGCCATGTTTTCTGAAACAGTTCGAAATTTAAGCCTGTCTTGAGCAATTTTTGTAATCGAAGCCTCTTCAAAAGCATCTGTATTTTCTTTTAACTGCTGAACACGCATTGCAAAAATTTGTTGTATTCGCTGCGTTCTTTTCTTTGCATCCAATGAAAACAGATCCATTTTATCAATCAAATATACGACAATACTGGATAGTATTCCGGAAACCACAATTGATAGAATATCTTTTAATGGCTCTAATGGCGTCCCGCTGATAAAGCCTAATAACTGATTTTCAAAATGCTCCACAACCATTGTTGCTGTCTCTTATAC
>JABXKR010000094.1 GCA_013619145.1 Psychromonas sp.
CGTGGGCTCGGAGATGTGTATAAGAGACAGCTTAATAATTGGGGTCAGAGTAAAATTAAATTTTAAATTTACTCTGACCCCAATTATCTCGCTTTCGCCGCCAAAGCAATTTAGAAACCTACAAAACCATGGCCAGTTTTACTTGACCACTTCAGAAGTTATCAAAAAAATGACGAGTCAATTGTGTACAGTATGTTGCTTGCTTAAATGAAAAATGACGTTTATTCTTCCTATAGTCCCTATACTCCCAAAAGGCCTGCCACATGGACATGATTTTTCGTCAAATAAGGACAAAACAGGGCTGCCAATCTTATATGATTGGCTGTAAAGAAACCTGCGCCGCAATCATCATAGATCCCGAAATCAGCCAGATGGAGCACTATCAAGGGCTCGCCACACAAGATGGTCTGGTTCTGCATTACCTGCTTGATACCCATACTCATGCCGACCATTTTTCAGCAAGTAAGGTACTCGCCGCAAAAATGGATGTCCCACTTATCATGCACAATAATAGCCCGGCTCCGTTCGTCGATATTCGGGTCGATGATGGCGAAATGGTTATTGTGGGTCAGCTCCGATTCCGAATTTTACACACCCCGGGTCATACTGCAGACTCGATGTGCGTCATCATGGACGATAGAGTGTTTACCGGCGACACCTTACTCATTGGAGGAACGGGACGCACCGATCTCCCTACTGGCGATCCGGAACAACTTTATGACAGCTTGTTTAACGGCCTACTAAAACTGAATCCAGACCTAATAGTCTATCCAGCCCACATCTACTCTGAACGCTGCCATTCAACACTGGCAGAAGAGATCGCTAACAACCCCAGATTGCAGAAGACACATCGCGATGAGTTCGTAGAACAAATGCGTACATTAGATCTAAAAATGCCCACACACCTCACAGAGGCCCTGCGAACCAATCTTTGTGGAGGAAAAAACGTCAGCCAACTCATCGCAGAAGCTGCAAAAAAGGTCTCTTTTATGGCTCAGGATGAAGTCCTGCGCCGCATCCAATCTCTCCACCCCGATATGCTACTTATCGATGTGCGGGAAAAAGAGGCATACGACCAGGCCCATATCCCGAGTGCCATTCATATTCCACGCGGACAAATAGAACTCCGCGTAAATGATATGCTCCCCGATCCTACTAAGCGCATTCTGGTTTATTGTGAGTGCGGCAAAATTTCAACACTAGCGACAGCAACGCTTAAAGAGATGGGATTTGGACGCGCCGTCGCTCTCGATCTTGGAATTTGCAGCTGGAAAGAAAATGGTTACCCCGTTGAGAAAAGCGGTTAACCTAAAGTCGCATGCAGCTTAGGGTTTTGAACAATTAGAGGTTGAGCACAGTGGTTTAAAAAGGTTTGTCTGTCTTACCTTTTAACAATTGGGGGCAGAGTAAAATTAAATTTTAAATTAACTCTGATCCCAATTATCAAGTTAGAAGGCTAAGTCGAAAACTTACAGTGTTTTTTTGCCTTGACTAGAAAAACGAAATACTTGAGCTCCACTACAACTAATGCAGTTTAATTAGAAAAACGCTCATGCTCTACTAGACTAGTATTAAGTAGTCGGTTGCGTTCGTTTGAGTTTCGAAACAAAGCAAATTTAACGGCTCATATAACAAAAGGTGTTGAACACAGTGTGTTTTTCATCCGCTGTTTTGCCAAAATCAAAGAAATGAGAGGGCAACGGTGCATAGTGTATTGCTTACTCAAATCAAAAAGAGCGTTTATTCTTCCTATACTTACTCCGAAGTCTCCTGTTGACCAAGGGGCGTGATTTCTTATGTTAACCGGGCAGAAGGATCAAATGCATGTTGTTTTCACCGTCAGATAGTTATGATCGGCTGCTGCTTAGCAGGCCCTGGCCTGGAAAACGATCAAGCTCTTCACTATTACCGCGCGATCAAGGCCCGCTATGGTTCGGACGACTTTCTGATCGTCACCTATACGCCGAACAGGGAGCTGTTCGATGAGACGGTGCTCGCCGATCTGCAGAAATTGAGGGATGGCTTGGGGGCGCTGCAGGGGGTGGGCTCTGTGATCAGCATTCTGGATGTGCCGCTGATCGACAGCCCGCCGGTGACCCTAGACGAGTTGCGCGATTCGATCCGTACCCTGGAAAAACCGGATACCGACAGGCGCCTTGCCCGGCGTGAACTGCTCTCCAGTCCTTTGTATTCGAACCTGTTGATCAGTCCGGACGGCGGAACGACCGCTTTGCAGGTAAACATACGCCACGAGCAGACTTACTATGAATTACGCAGCCGCCGCAACCTGCTGCGTGAAATGCATATTTACGGCGAGCTCAGCGCAGAGCAGCGTGATGAACTCGCCTCGGTCAGCCAACAATTTACCGCCTACAGCACAGAGTCGCTCGAGCGGCAGAGCGACTTGATCGCCGATGTCCGGAGGATCATGGCGGAGCACCGGAATGGGGCAAGGCTGCATTTAGGCGGGGTGCCGATGATCACCGTAGACTCCATTGATTTTATCCGCCACGATCTGTTTACTTTCGGCCTTGGGGGGAGCGCCTTTCTGATTGTGTTGCTCGCCGTGACGTTCCGCAAATTACGCTGGGTTCTGCTGCCGCTGGTTACCTGCTTCTCTTCCGGAGTTGTGATGATCGGCTTTCTCGGGTTGAGCAACTGGCCGGTGACAGTAGTGTCTGCCAATTTTATTTCGCTGCTGCTGATCATCACATTATCGCTCACCATCCACCTGATTGTTCGCTATCAGGAGCTGCATGCACAACAGCCCCATGCCTCGCAGCATACCCTGGTACTGGAAACAGTGAAGAAAAAGGTGCTGCCCTGCTTTTATACCGCTGCAACAACTATGGTTGCATTTGCCTCTCTGTTAGTCAGCGATATACGCCCGGTGATCGACTTCGGCTGGATGATGACCATAGGGATGGCAGTCTCGTTTGTGATCACCTTTACCCTGTTTCCGGCTTCCCTAGTGTTGCTGAAGCGGGGGCCGCCGAGCAAACAGCACAATATTACCGGCGAGCTCACCGCTTTTCTCGCCAGACGGATCGAGTCCCATGGGAAAGTGGTTCTAGCGGCCTTTGCCGTATTATTTCTGCTTAGCAGCATTGGCATCAGCCTGTTGACGGTGGAAAATCGCTTTATCGATTACTATAAAAAGTCGACCGAGATCTACCAGGGTATGGAGCTGATCGACCGCAAGCTGGGCGGAACCACCCCGCTGGATATAGTGATCGATGCCCCTGCCGATCTTCCAGAGCAGGATGAAACGCAGCTGGGGATCGAAGAGATTGCTCTGCTGGAGGAGCTGGGTTTTGATCCCGAAGAGTTTGAGTCGGATCCGGAAGAGGACGCCAGTATTACCGCCCGCAGTTACTGGTTCAACAACGCGAAGTTGAAGGAAATCGCGGCAATCCACGATTATCTCGATGCGTTACCGGAATCCGGCAAGGTGATTTCTATCGCCACCAGTATGGAAATATTAGAAACCCTGGATCCGACTTCAGTGGCTGATGACTTCTTTCTATCCGTTCTCTACAAAAGCCTGCCGGATAAGATCAAGCAGATATTGTTTACGCCCTATTTCTCGGAGGAAGGTGACCAAATCAGGTTCAGCATGCGCGTGTTTGAATCGGATGCTTCCCTGCAGCGCAACGAGCTGTTAAAGAAAATCCGCAAACACCTGACCGGCCAGCTGGGGCTGAATAACGAACAGGTGCATCTGACCGGCATGGTGGTGCTGTACAACAACATGCTGCAGAGCCTGTTTCGCTCGCAAATCCTGACTATCGGCGTGGTCTTTCTGGCGATCTTTACGATGTTTATACTGCTATTCAGGGATCTGAAGATAGCGGCAATCACTCTGGTTCCAAATCTGGTTGCGGCCGCGATGGTGCTGGGTCTGATGGGCTGGTTCGGGATCCCACTGGATTTGATGACCATCACCATAGCCGCAATCTGCATCGGCATCGCGGTGGACGACGCCATTCACTACGTGCACCGTTTTATCGGCGAATACCGAAAACACAACGACTACTGGACCGCCGTCCGACGCTGCCACGGAAGTATCGGACGTGCCATCTATTACACCTCGATCACGGTGATACTAGGGTTTTCAATTCTTGCGCTATCCAATTTTATCCCCACAATCTATTTCGGCCTGTTGACCGGCTTTTCAATGCTGGTCGCGCTGCTGGCCAACCTGACATTGCTGCCGCTGCTTCTGGTCAGGTTCAAGCCGCTGGGTTGAGTTTAATCCGCAGGGCAAACGCACGAACAAAATGTGTAAAAAAATGCGTGAATTTTGGGTAAAATAGCAGCCAAAAAGGCACAAGAGCGATTAGAAACATGGAGAGCGAATCGCTGCGCTTGTGGCCTTTCAAAAAGCAATGGATCATGTCCTGAAGGCTATGGCGTAGAAGAATTCAACCAAAAGTGTGACAGCGCAAGAAAAAAAGGTACTACATGCGTCTGTCCTGAATAAAAAGCCCCTGTAAATAATTCTGTGTAATTGTTATTGGTTACAAGTATTCAGTTAATCGGTCTTCGAGCATAATCATAAAGCGGTTCAGCGTTTGTCTCCAGTGTCTTATTGGCATTGTACATTTCTTGGAGGCAGCCTGAATAGCTAGATAGATCACCTTTATTGCAAACGCATCTGTTGGGAGCCGCTTACGCTTCTTAAGTAACCAATTGATTTTACAGTGTTGTTACAACTAGCATTACAACAATTATCGACGCAGGAATGGAAGCTAGGATAAGCATTATTACGCTAAGAGTAACTGATTTAGAGCGTTCTTATGGTTTTTACCATAAAGGAATGGAATTACCTACAACCCGTAAGCCCGATGAGGTGATTAGCAATAGCAGAGGTTTTCCAAAGCATAGTTTTAAGTTTCAGTCTCTAAGTGGCTTTAACAACTGGGGTTAACAATTGGGGGCAGAGTAAAATTAAATTTTAAATTTACTCTGCCCCCAATTATCATTTGCAGAGCTTTAAACTTCTGTATTATTACTTATGTCGCATTATTTGCCATGCTTGTTCTGAAACTCAGTGAGCGGATTTACTGTGCTTCCACAATCGACCAAGGTGCTAAAAAATGGGTCAGAGTGAAATAACTAGATAAGTTACTTTGACCCTAATTAACTTTACCTCTCGACTTGCTGATTTTTTGCATTTTGAATGGTAACGGGCATAAATATGATAAGGCAGTCCCGTATCTGAGACTGCCTGAATTATTTACTTACAGTTGTACGCTTTCCATGATTGCATACGGTTGTTTGGTGCTGCACCGTAGTTGCGCTCTGCAAAGTAGTAAGGTCCATTAGGAACCGACATCCAGTATGTACCATCCTTCGGGTCTTCTAAGCTGAACGTGATAGTGATATTACCCTTTGCATCTGGCTTAGTGTTGTATGCGTTATAGATGTCGTTAACACCCGGCATTGTATTGCGAGTCACACCATCGTAACGGGTGATTGACCAGAACTCAGTTAGGCCACGTTCGTAAGGCATTGTGATTACTTCTGTTTGAGCACCATGGAAAGGGGAACCTGCACAGTTAGTAGAGCCTGCAAAGTGATCAGTAACAATATCGCTAGGGTCAATTGATGACTGGACTGGTAGTGCTAAGTGACCAACGATACCGACTATACGATTGAAGGCATCATTCGAACCTGCTTCTGGCGAGTCGATTGGGCCGAACATACCACCTGAACTTAGACCTGTAGAGCTTGCCGATAGACGAGCGAATTCAGCAATCATAAACTGGTGCATACGTGCCTGGTCTGCTGCTGTGTATTTGCCTACTAGCGGTGCAAGAAACTCGATGTTTTGCTGATACACATCATGAGTCTTTAATGTCCATGCTAGCGGATCAGTGAAATCAATTTGCGTCGCTTTACCGGTTAGTGTCACAGCATCTTGGATGTCATGCGCTGCTTTGTAACCTGCATCGGTTTCATATTTTAGCTGAGTACGTACAAAGATATGCGGGTGATTGCCACGATCCGTGATTACCACATCGGCCTCAGGGATCTCACCTTGGTAGTCGTCGCGTACAAAGACATAAGTGCCAGTTGGACGAACTTTATCGTAAGTCACGTAGTGCTCTTGGTCAGTTACCATGAGTGAGAAGTAATGATCATCCGCTACTTTAGGGAATGTCATTACTACCGGGCCATTGCTTAAGTCAAGTACAGCTTTGGAGTAGATGTGGTCAAGAGCAGGCGTTACCACAAGGTCTTTGCCTTCCGTTGGTAGAGAGCGAGTGTGAAGTAGGGTGTTAGTACCGCCATTCATTACAGATTGGTCTTTAAGATAGTTAGCATGATGAACAACTTTGAATACCTGAGCCTCTGCTGCCGTCGCAGTCATCTCACCCAATGTAGGGTGGGTAGAAGTTAGGGTGTCTGTTGGCTTTTGTGTTGCAGCTACTGCACTGAAAGAAGTGGCGATTAATAGAGCTAATAGTGTTTTTTTCATAGGATCACCTTCATCGTAATTAGTATTTGTTTTATGTTTGAGTTTTAGAAACTAAATATGTTTTGTTTCCATAAGTTCACTATACTAGTTGCTTAGATGAATTATCGGACTTTGTTGAGTGCCTAAATGGAAACTGAAATCGGCTTAAAAGATATTCGGGTATTAACCTGTTTATATAAAGAGAAGAGTTTAAAGCGTACCGCACGTATTCTGGGCAAAACTCCCAGTGCCATTAGTAAAACCTTAAGCAAACTCAGAGAAGCTTATGATGATCCACTTTTTGTCACTTCGTACAATGGTGGTGAAGCAACGCCTCGCCTGCTGGAGATAATTGAAGACTTATTTATGGTGCAGGGGATTTTGGAAAACAGTTTAGCTACTGATAGTCAGTTTGATCCGTTGTTATTTAAAGGGGATATTTCATTAAGCTGTTCGATGGGTTTGATTGAACGTTTTGGTGATAGATTATTTACTGAACTGTCTCGTTTAGCGCCTAATGCACAAATTCTGCTTTATACTTGGACGGGAGAAACTCAGGAGCAGTTGGCTGCTGGGCAGGTCACTGCCGCTATCCATGTATTAAGTGAAGAAAAACCACAACATATTTACCAGAAAAAGATGCTTGATGATGAGATGGTATTGGCATTAAAAGCAGACCATCCTGCACAAAATATGCAACAAGCGTTAGCTTACCCAGCAATCATTCTTAAAACCTCCGGCTGGAATGACCAACGCTATCGTTTTTTAGAAAACCTAAAAGCCAACGGTATCGATTATATTAATGGCGGGCTGGTGGATCATGTTTCACTGGGGCTTAAGCTAATAAAAAACTCTGAGAGGGTGATGTTTTTACCTAAAGTAATAGTCACACCAGATCTTAAATATTTTACTTTTAATAAATCCTGCCACATGCCACTTAAGTTTGTTTATTGTATTAAAACCGCAAATAGAAACAGCAAATTACACCAGTGGCTTTACGATGTTTGTTTGTCTGTTATTAAATAGTAAGTAGTTTACTCAGCACTATTCATAATATTATTTATAATTAGCTTAATTTCATTTTCTAACCAGCAGTAATAGGCATCATGGCGATGGCGATAATGGCTGTAGATATGGATATCTTTACTGAAATCGACCTCCAGATTATCTACACGAAAATCAACTAACCCCAGGTGCTGACCGTTATAAAGTTCAGAGGTTGGAAATACCTGTTCACTGACTGCGGCTACCTGCGCGACATTGCTGAGTATAGGAAGAATAAAATCCCTTTACCAAAAAAAAATGTTGATTTGAACAGGAGAACAGGATGTTTTATCTCATTATGCTCCGATTGCCATATCACAACCATCGGCGCTTAATTGATTATTGAGTTGATCATGTTTAAGAGGGATAAATTGCAAAGAGATATTCGGAGCCTCTTTATCGAGGCATAGTAAGGCATAGGGAAGGATTGTTTGCATGGCATAATCTGTGGTGGCAATAACAAACTGTTGTGCATAAAGTTTGGCATTAAAGCTACTGGGTGATAATAAAATTTGTAGTGTTCTGAGAGCATCATTTACTTCAATAGCGCGTAATGTTGGCTGAAGGTGCTGTCCTTGGCGAATAAAAACAGGATCATCAAGTAACTCTCTTAATCGCCCTAGTACTCGGCTCATTGCTGATTGACTTAAATTAAGCCTCGGTGCACTGCCACTGACACTACCTTCTTAAATTAATACTTTTAAAGCGACAAATAGGTTTAAATCTCGACGGTAAATTTCTTCTAACTTCATGTTGTCACTCATTAAGTAAGTATTAACGTATTATTATGGTTAACAAACATAATAACAGCTATTTATTTTTGTTTTTATGCCTAATTAGTTAGAATTTTTACTACAATAAACAATTAGTTATAAATAGAATAGTGAATTTTTCACAATCTCGATTTATAAAATCATTTCGTTTCATGAGCAGGAAGCTAGCATGCGCTATTTTTTGTATCTTTTTACGCTATTTATTCTTTTAGTAAACGTCGCACAAGCAAGGCCTAAAGTTGGTCTGGTATTGGGCGGTGGAGGGGCAAAAGGTGCGGCCCATATTGGTATATTAAAAGTATTAGAAAAAAACAATATTGCTATTGATTATATCGTTGGCACTAGTATCGGGTCTTATATCGGCGCGTTGTATGCGCTTGGTTACAATGCCGATGAGATTGAAATTATTATGCTCAATACCCAGTGGGAGAAAGGTTTTTCGGACTTTATTCCACGAGAAAATTTGCAATTTTCAGATAAAGAATTAAGAGATGATTACAATATTACCTTCCGATTAGGTTATAGCGCTTCTGAATTTAAAGTACCAGGTGGTCTTTTATTAGGTCAATCTGCTTTGCAATTGCTTAAATTATCAACGGATACTTTTGGTGAATTTTCGAGTTTTGATGAGCTCCCCATTCCGTATCGCGCTGTCGCAACAGATATTGCCACCTCTGAAGTTGTAGTATTGAGTTCGGGTAGTCTTTCTCAAGCAATAAAAGCCTCATCAACTGTCCCCGGTATCGTCGAGCCAACTAAAATTGATGGTAAATTATTAGTTGATGGTGCCATTGTCAATAATATGCCCGTTAATATTGTTAAAAAAATGGGGGCAGATATTGTTATCGCAGTGGATATTGGTTCACCTCTAGTTGCACAAGAAGATCTTAAAAGTACGGTTGATGTGCTTAATCAGTTATCCACTATATTAACTATCAATACAACCAACCAACAAAAACAACTACTTACTGAAAATGATTTGTTGATTCGTCCTGAAATCGATGAGTTAAGCACCACTAATTTTTCAATAATGTCCGACGCACTTGTCTTAGGGGAGCAAGCCGCACTGGAAAATATTGAACAAATACAAAGCATGAGTCTTAGTGATGAACAATATTCACAATATAGGCTAGAGAAAAAACAGCACAGTGAAAAATGGTTTAATAGCTTATCTCAACCTATTATTGCCATTAAATATGAAAATGATTCGAAAATTGATCCCGGTATTATTGCTCAGCATTTGAGTTTATCTATTGGTGATGTTGCCAATAAGCAACAATTAGATGAGGCGATTTCCCGCGTTTATGCATTAGATAGGTTTGACCAGGTTAATGCGTCTATTGGTTGGGAACCGATGATTGCCACTGAATTTTATCAGCCATTTGATCTTAAACAGGATTTTTTCGGCAGTGCCCGACTGATGTACAATACCGAAAAATATGCAGAAAATGAGTTTAATTTATTACAAAGCAGGCCTGAACTGGTTAATCAATATGGTCAGGCTCGTTTAGGAGCCGGTTATAATTACACGGGTAATGGCCTTTCGGAAATAGGGATACTCGGTGAAATTGGGCGGATAAAATTTGAAGCTATTGATTACGAAAACCTTGATTACACGTCACTAGCTGCTTATATTTCAATCGCTTATGATAATTTAAATAGTATCAACTTTCCTACTCAGGGTAATAAGTTATCCTTAGATCTGTATTTACGTAAAGATAAATATGACCACATTTGGGCGAATACTTCCGATGAACCCTCGCTCGAGATTAATCTAGATTGGCGTGGAGCCTTCGGAATTGGTAGACATACTTTTGTTGGCATCAGTTCTTTGGCCACTGTTTTTACTGATAATGATGTGTCTATACGTGTTTCTGAGTTGGGTGGATTTTTAAACCTTTCGGGTTATCAAAAAGACGCCCTGATTGGCGCCCATAAAGTCTTTGTCGCGGCAGTTTATCAATATGATTTAGGCTATGGAGAAATGGGCTTACCGCTGTACTTAGGTACGAGTCTTGAATCCGGTAATGTCTGGGCATTAGATGATAATATAGCCTTGGATGAGTTGGTAACATCGGGCAGTTTATATCTGGGAACCGATACCAGTTTTGGTCCCGTGGTTATTGGTTTAGGTTATTCTAAGAGTTTTGCTTCTTACTTAGAGGATGATCTACGAATTTTCTTCTCTATAGGGAAAAACTGGTAGAGTAAAATTGGTTATCGCGATAACCAATTTTACGGCGCATCGTTTTACACTAATAAAGAAGCACAACGTGGGTTCACGGCGTATCTGCAGATAAGCATGCAAAGTTTAACAAAAAGTTCGCCGCGTCGGGCCTGATTAATCAGATCTATCAGTATGAGCTGACCTTGTTGAACGGATGAAAGCTCATGATAAAATACAGGGTAAATTAGATGCGCAAATGGCTGATGGCATGGCCTTCTATCTTCTTCAAAGAGGGCAAAAAAGGCCATATTTTGCTGATCGATAGCCTTGATGTAGAGCTTGTCGAGGCAGCTGAAAAGACGGTCTTACAAAAATTCGCCGGTAAAAGTTTTGTAAAACCAAGCCCTGACACCCGTAATCAGTGGCTTGCAGAGAAACAATAAATTTTCCCGCAAGCTAGTCAACAGCGTCCAGTGATTGTTGGCTTTGGTCCCTGCTGCGCTGTTGCTAGCGCAGATGGGCTTGAAACCTGTCGTTATTGAACGCGGCCAAGATGCTAGGCAGCGCACCAAAGATACCAGGGGCCTGTGGCGAGGCATGATCTCCGAGAACAGTTTGTCCATTCTCAAAAAAAACAGCTCGCTAATTTTCCGTGAAGCGAGCCGGATAAATTAAATTTTAGCACGACATTAGAGTAAATAATCTAAGGCGCTTTGTGCCCCTTTCCGCCTTAGAAAGCTGACTAAAAATGCCCCTATTACGACGTTGAAACCTACAACTTTGTGGCTAAAATCAACTGGCCATAACACTTTGAAATTAGCAAAAAAAATGGCAAACCCGCAAAGGTTTACCATTCTATTAAATATTAATTCAGCTCTGTGTAGGAGCTAAAATATCACAGCAAATTAAATCGCTACGAT
>JABXKR010000096.1 GCA_013619145.1 Psychromonas sp.
GGGGAGTCGCATCAAAATCAACATGCCGCTCAGGTTGTGTCATATCTTTGAGCAACGTGGGTGGTAGGTTATCACGGCAACGCCAAAGCGATTGAAAGAGAGTATGCCACTGAGCTGGGGTGCATGGCCCTAAGTGGTAAGGGGCTTTGGATATGTGCTCATTAAGCGTATTGAGCAGTTGGCGCTGCGTGAGTGATGGTGCTTTCTTTTTGTAATAGTTGTCTAAAAAACAATAACTGTAGAGTGTTAAATGGTAACGCGTAAAAGTAGGCGTTGTTTGCTGAGCGGCTGACGATGCCTGTTGATGATGAATAACTTTAAGCTGTGTCTGTTGGCCTGTACGCTCGAGGCTGGCTTGTTCATTTAATATTGCGGCCAGATGGTTTAGCGAGAGCGGGGCAACCTCGAGTGCAATAGTTAATGTTGCCTGTGCAGCCGTTGGATTAGCTTGAGCATTCAGGGAGTCCGACTTGTCTGTCAGATAGGCTTGCCAAAGGGTATAGGCGAGTTCTGCTTGCTCACTTAAGCGGTTAAACCAAGCTAAGTCACGATCAACAAACAGCTTTTCAGTGCGTTCGGGCAGTTGCCACTGCGCAATGTCATTGAGATAGATAAGAACAGCATTCAGTGCTTGTCGATAGTGTTTTTGTTTACCCGTGGGGACTTGATTAATCGTTTGCTTGAGTTGTTGGTAGTACTCATCCGTTAGCGTGCGGAGGGGCACACTCTCATCCGACCAGCGCGATAGCACCCAATTAATATCTTCAGCGATTGACGCGCGCTTTTTATAAGGTAATAGCTCATCACTGTTGTTATGGCAGTGTTCAAGATACGTAAGTACCGTATTGGGCGCTAACTTTAAAACATTATTCACCGACGACTCCTAGCCGCTGCAATTTCAGCAACCCTAAGCGTTCAACAAGACGTTCCAAATAATTTTGTAATGGCACAAGCGTGAGTGGAAATTGGTCATCACTGCCGAGGTGCTCGCCTAAATTGCTATGGCCCATTAACCGATCAATTTGCTGTATAGCAAGGTGATGGGGCGGTAGACTAGTCAGTGCACATTGCGCAAAAAAGTGACGTAATTGATAGGGGACAACACCTGGCCATAACGAATGCATTGTTAGTCGTAAATAGTGTGCAGTCAGCAGTTGTTGCTCGCCCTGCTCGTCAATTAAGTACCACATCGCTTGATTTGGTTGGTGGTGAGGGAACTGCATCGTTAGCGTTTTCTGTAGCTGCAGGTATTCACTGATCTGCGTTTTAAGATATGAGCATAAAATCACAGAGCGCCACCGCCCTTTATCGTTAACGCAAACTTGCTCTCCCGCAAAGCAGCGACGTCGTTCAATAGTGATAGCATGCGTCGGCCGGACACCCGTTAAAGCAATAAACAGAAAAGCCAGTTGGATAGTACGCCAGTTGTAGTAAAGGCGATGTTGCTCAAGGGTCATGTTTTTTGCGAGATAGTGTTGTTCAACTTCATCGTTCAAACCTTTAAAGAAACTGACTACATCATGCTCGGCAAGACTACGTTGGCTACCAATGAGCACCGATGGGATAGCTTCATACTGTTTGCTCCCATTTTGGGTGTTAAGTTGATAGACCGTGATAATGCCACTTTTTTTAAGGTAGCTTGCTGCTTTGATAGGGGGCTCAGAGAGGTTTTTAGGTTGCCCAAGTACTGTATAGATAAAATGCTCATTAAGGCCAAGTACTTTAATTGTGGCGATGACTCTTTCGAAATAGCGGTTTTGCGCTAAAAATATCTTTTTGCGTAGTCGGTCTGTTTGCTCTACTTGATAGGCAGTAGCATTTTTATGATGAAGTCGTTCAGGGCCAAGTAAGGCCATTTTAGCGAGTGAAGATAACCCAGAGTCTACTTGAATACAGTAGGAAAAATATCGAAAGAACACATCGCGTTTATTGCGGTGGTAACGGCGCAGTAAAAGTGGTGTTTTCCAGCGCGTTTGTAATTCCTCATAAAACTGCTTTTTTTCTCGTTGAGTGAGAATGGGCGTTTGATAACTTAATGAGGATACAATGGGCTGAAACAAAGGTTGCAGGAGCGTGGGCAGCGGCTGCCAAAGATAAAGCGTACCTCGTTGTGTGTGATAGGGCTGTGCATATTCAGTCCAGGAAGTATTACCATCTTTAAAATTACGTAGGCAGTGTGCTTCACATTTATCTGCCGTGCTGACACGAAGCAGGTCTGGGATATCTGTAATGCTGGTGATGTTATCTAGCTGATCTGTTAGCCATAGATAAAGAAACAATAATAATGAGCGGTGACTATCGTGCGATAGCATCTTCGGTTTGTTGAATTTTTTAAACGCAACCGCTAATGAGACAGCTGTTTGATGGGCGTCTGGCATGACACCCCCAGCATTTTTACCTCTGTTTTTGGATTTTATCGCGGCGACTTTACCCATTTAGTTCCTTAATGTGTCTAATGGCAGAAGGTTTTACCTTTGCCCATTGCGCTAATAGCGTCTTAAGGGGAGTGTGTTTAAGTAGCGGTTTGGCTTGTTGGACGCGATAGCTGAGATTGCTCAGTAACTTACTGTGTTCACGGTAACTAAGTGCCGAGGCAAAGAGTAATGCTCCCTCGAGCGTCTCATCAATTAATTCATCAGGATAGTAATGAACACTGACTTGCAGCTTATGCTGCTCTGGGTGTTGTTTGAGTAATTCAAACGTGGGGTTGGGACTGAGCTGCCAGTCAATATTCTCATCTTGATTTTTGCAGGCCAGGACAGGTGATAAATCAAGCAGTGTTTGCGCGATATGCAAAGGCAAGGTCTGAATATTCACTGGAGTCGCTAGCTCAAAGTGATCATCACTGATTATCTGACTAAGCGTTGGGTGGTAACGTAATTTGAGCTTACTGATAGCGATGCTTTTTATCTTCATATTTTCTCCTTATCTGTTGTGTTTCAGTTATCGCTCATAAAGGATTTTTTGCATGGTGCACTCTCTATTTATGAGCATTTTTCAGAAGAATGATATCAGCCTATATGAATTTGAATTTAATTCAAAATGTTGATTTTAATGGTTTTTTATATCTAATAGATATATTTATAAGCACTTCTGTTTACAAACACTTCTGCTTATTTATTAAAGTGGCAAGTGTTTTTCTCTTTATTTTCAGTTGCTTGTGCTTGTTTTTTTGTTTTTAGAGGAATCAACTGACTGTAAATCAATTGGCTAAAGTGTAATTTACAGTGGATTAAGACTTTTTAAATTTGAGTGATAGATCTCAGTTTTATATTGGTTGTATTTTCAGTATGGCTATAACAAGGAAAAGTTTTTTAATAAATGCATCATTGATTATTGTTAGTTAATCTACTCTGGTGCTGTTATACCTTGTAAATATTACCTGTTTCACCGTGTAAAGATTCCTTCACTTGTTGTAGCGTGTAAGATGCATTAATTAATACAAAGCAGCTTAGTGCTTACTTAAAAGATATTCGCTTAGATGAGAATTTATCTCAGGCAGATATGGTTAATAAAGTGGGCACTAGGTGAGACACGGTATCAAGCTTTGAATCCACATCAATACCTCCTTCAGCGTGTAAATCTTGCCATACCCGCTTTGCCGTGTAATACTCAATTTACTTGTTATAGCGTGTAAGGTAAGGCATGAAAATATCTACTACAAAGCAACTTAGTGCGTACTTAAAGGATATTCGTTTAGATAATGGTTTATCTCAGACGGATGTGGCTAAAAAAGTGGGTATTCGTCAAGACACCGTATCAAGCTTTGAACTGAGGCCTGATTCAATCAAGATGGAAACATTCTTTAAGTTGCTTTCTGCACTTGAGTTAGATTTCGAAATTACATCTAGAAATACAAAAAACAGTGATGACGACTCAGGCTGGAAAGAGGAGTGGTAATGGCTACTTTGGATGTCTATCTCAATGGTTATTTTGTTGGTGAGTTTAACAAGTCCAGCAGTGGTGCTCACTCTTTTCGCTATTCGGATAGTTGGTTAGGAGTAAGCGGAAGTCGGCCAATTTCATTATCAATGCCACTTGCTAAGCTTGAGTATCGTGGTGATGTTGTTTATAACTATTTTGATAATCTACTACCCGATAACCTAGAGATTAGGCACCGCATTGTCGCTCGTTACCAAGCAAGCTCTTCTTTACCATTTGACTTGCTATCTATGATAGGTCGGGACTGTGTCGGTGCTTTACAATTGTTACCTAAGGGGGCAATCCCTATCCATGTCAATAAGTTGGACTATAAAACGCTAAGTAATGATGAGTTCAATAAGATTGTGATGGGCTATCGTGCTGGTATGCCACTGGGCATGATTGAAGATGAGCAGGACTTTCGGATCTCTGTGGCGGGAGCACAAGAAAAAACGGCTTTATTAAATATTAGCAATAGCTGGTGTTTACCCCTTAACTCCACGCCAACCTCACACATTATTAAACTGCCAATTGGTGAGATACAAAGCCATTCTTACTCTTTAGATATGTCCGATAGCGTGGAGAATGAGTATTTATGTATGCTGCTGTTGCAGGCTTATGGCTTACCAGTAGCGCATTGCGAAATATTGCCGTTACAAGATATGAAGGTGCTATCTGTTGAGCGGTTTGATCGCCAATACTCGAATGATAAAAAATGGTTGATGAGAAGGCCACAAGAAGATTACTGCCAAGTACTTAATATCCCCTCTGCATTAAAATATGAAAACCAAGGTGGACCTGGTATTGAGCAAATAATGAATCATTTATTAGGTTCAAAAAATGCAGCGCAAGATAGGTATGACTTTATGAAAGCGCAGGTATTGTTTTGGCTGATGGGGGCATCCGATGGACATGCTAAAAATTTTTCAATTTTCATTTTACCCGATGGTCAATTTCAGTTAACACCTTTTTATGACGTTTTATCTGTTTATCCTGTGGTGAATAAAAAAGGATTAAATATACGTCAGGTGAAATTGGCGATGGGTTTAAAGGCAACAAAAGGTAAAAAGTACCATATCAATAAGATTTATCCTCGGCACTTTTTAGAAACAGCTAAACAAGTTGGTTTTGAAGTATCAAAAATGGAAGAGATAATGAGTGAAATCAAAGCTGAAACCAGTAATATAATTAACGAAGTTAAACTTAAGTTGGGTGATGATTTCCCCCGAAATATATCAGAAAGTATATTTTCAGGGATGTTAAATCAGCTTAAAAAATTGTAATGGTGGAGAGGGGATAATAATAGTATAGAGGCTTTGTTTTTAATTAAAGCTGTCCAAATATAGGGTTTTATTGGCTGCTTTTCTTGGGCTGTAAGTGTCTCGTTTGCTGTTTTTTACGGAGTGCTATGTCTCATTCAAATTTTGGCCATCGTTAAGCAACTGTTAATAAAGGGATTTGAAGGATTAGATAAGTGTACCCGATAGCGTAGCAGTATCCCTTTTTTTTAGGTTTTCTGGATGTTAACAACCCCTCTGCTGTCTCAACATCCGATATGAATTTATGGGTCGAGGAGGGTATTATCAACTATATTGGTGTATCAGATAATGTCGAGCAGGAAATAGCAAAAGTAGACTGTATGGTATTACCCTCGTATTATAGAGAGGGTGTCCCTAAGTCATTATTGGAGGCTGGTGCAATGGGGAAACCTATCGTAACAACTGATAATGTAGGTTGTCGTGAAACCGTCGATGACGGGATTAATGGTTATCTTTGTGAGCCACGCTCAAGTGAAAGCCTGACTGAAAAATTAGAAATTATCATCAATATGACTCATGAACAACGTTTAGAGATGGGCAAAAAAAGCCGAATTAAAATACAAAATGAATTTGATGAACAAATTGTTATCCAAAAATATCTTGATGCAGTTAAAAACTGTCTATCTGAAGCATAAATTAGAATAAAGGAATAGATGCAATGAAATATCTAGTAACAGGCGCAGCGGGTTTTATTGGTGCTTGTGTTATCGAAAGGCTTTGTCTGCAAGGTCATATGGTTATCGGCATTGATAATATTAATGATTATTATGATGTTAATTTAAAAGATGCGCGGTTAAAGCGTGCTGAACATGCGAGTTTCCAATTTATAAAAATGGATTTAGCAGACAGAGAGGCGATGGCCGCTTTATTTGTTGAGCATCAGTTCGATCGCGTTGTGCATTTAGGCGCTCAAGCAGGGGTTCGTTATTCTATTGAAAACCCGATGGCTTATGCTGATTCAAATTTAATTGGCCATCTCAATGTTCTTGAAGGCTGCCGTAATACTAAGGTGAAGCATTTAATTTATGCTTCATCAAGCTCTGTTTATGGTCTTAACAACAAAGTACCTTTTTCTACCTCTGATTCCGTTGATCACCCTATCTCGCTTTATGCTGCGACTAAAAAGTCTAATGAGCTAATGGCACATTCTTATTCGCATTTGTACAATATGCCAACGACAGGACTGCGTTTCTTTACGGTATATGGCCCTTGGGGGCGTCCTGATATGGCGCCGTTTATCTTTACTAAAAAGATTTTGGCCGGTGAAACAATCGATATAAATAACAACGGTGATATGTGGCGAGATTTTACTTACATCGATGACATTGTTGAAGGTGTGATTAGAATAGCTGACGTTGTGCCTGCTCGTGATGATAAATGGACTGTTGAAGAAGGGACTCCAGCATCAAGCTCTGCCCCTTATAGTGTGTATAACATTGGCCATGGCAGCCCAATTAATTTAATGGAATTCATTAAGGCGATTGAAACTGAACTCGGCATTGAAGCTAAAAAGAACTTTCGCGGTATGCAAGCGGGTGATGTTTACCAAACTTACGCAGATACGCAAGATTTGTTTGCTGCAACGGGTTATAAACCGCAAGTGGGTGTCGCTGAAGGTGTTGCTAAATTAGTGTCTTGGTATAAAGAATTTTACAATATATAAATTTGGATTGATTAAATGAAAATTGCTATCGCAGGTACAGGCTATGTCGGCCTATCAAACGCAATGCTTTTAGCGCAACACAATGAAGTGATTGCGGTTGATATTATTGCAGAAAAAATCACCCTTCTAAATAATAAAAAATCACCCATTGCAGATACGGAAATTGAAGATTTTTTAACAAACAAACCGTTAAACTTCACTGCAACGCTCGATAAACAACTGGCTTATCAAAATGCTGAGTTTGTGATTATTGCCACGCCAACAGATTATGATGTTGAAACCAACTACTTTAATACCTCTTCTGTGGAAGCTGTGATTAAAGAGGTGATGGCGATTAATCCGCAAGCGGTGATGGTGATTAAATCCACCGTACCTGTGGGTTATACGCAACGCATTAAACAAGAATTAGGTTGTGATAACTTGCTATTCTCGCCTGAATTTTTACGTGAAGGTAGCGCTTTATATGACAACTTGCATCCTTCTCGTATTATTGTTGGTGAACGTTCACAACGTGCAGAAACTTTTGCAGAGCTTTTAGTTCAGGGCGCGATAAAAGAAGATATCGAAGTGCTGTTTACTGATTCAACCGAAGCGGAAGCGGTTAAGTTGTTTTCTAATACCTACCTTGCAATGCGCGTCGCTTATTTTAATGAATTAGATACTTATGCCGAATCACATGGTTTGAATACCCGTCAAATTATTGAAGGAGTGGGTTTAGATCCGCGTATTGGCGCGCATTATAATAACCCTTCATTCGGTTACGGTGGTTATTGTCTGCCAAAAGATACTAAGCAACTTCGTGCCAATTATGCGGATGTGCCGAACAGTATTATCGGTGCTGAAAGCAAAAGGTATTGAAGTGGTTATTTTTGAACCTGTGCTTAAAGAAACCGAGTTTTTCCATTCTAAAGTGTTAACTGACTTGGAAGAGTTTAAAGCAATCTCTGATGTGATTGTGTCGAACCGTATGGCGGAAGAGTTAGCGGATGTTGCGGATAAAGTTTATACCCGTGACTTATTTGGGGCTGATTAACTTTTCTTTTTATAGTGTTCGTAAGTTTTTTCTTAGAAAACTATAATCATTGCCTTATTAAAAAAAACCAGCGATGCCAATGCAATAGCAATGGGCTCGCTGGTTTTAATTTACCTTTTCGTTTTTCCACACGCTCTTTTCATTGAATTGCCATTCTTTACCCCATCGTTCCCTGCATCATCATCTCCGAAAATGCACTGCCATCTCGCCGTGAAGCATTAGCAACATAAGGCGCGTAGACATCAAATAACAAGCGTGTATCACTATGGCCAAGCATCTGTGAGATATACAGCGGATTTTCATGTGCCGCTATATGTAGCACTGCTGCTGTATGCCGTGTTTCATAAGGGCGACGACGTTTCAGCCCGGCCTTTTTAAGTGTTGGATACCAGAGCTTTTGGCTAACGTAATGCGTATCAAGCGGCTTACCTTTAGGGTTAGTAAACACAAAGGGCGAATCACCGGTTTTGTTTGCCATCACTCGGCTTAATACTTCATAAAGTGTGTCACACATTTTAAGGTCGCGTCTTGATTTGGGTGTTTTCACATCCCCAATTTCACCATTAACGTAATTCTGTCTTATGCGAATAAGGCGATGATCAAAATCCAGATGCTCAGTGTAAAGCCCGTGTACTTCGCAGCTTCTCATCCCAGTCCAAAAACGCAGCACAAAATAGTCATGCCACTCTTCTTCAACCACATCTAAAAAGCGCTGTACTTCATCAATTGTCATCGGGTGCGAATCCGCACTCTCTTCTTTAAGCGCTTTGTAGCGACGCAGCGGATACTCAAATTTGTATTCATCGGCGGCAAGGCTGACAATGGCTATCAGTGGCCAAAAAATATTGTTAATGCGGCGGTTTGATAATTTACGTGTGTCGTCGCTGTTTGTCATCTCCATCAAAGCCTGGCGGTAATACTCGACCTGAGACAAGCTCACTTCATTGATAAGCGTGTTGCCAAATGTTGGCATTAAATAGCGCTTAAGATTGAGACGCACTGTATTTTGGTAGCTGCTTTTCCATTTCGACTTCTGACGTTCAAACCACTCATTGGCAAAGGTATCAAAAAACGGATAGAAGCGATCAGGCTGTTTGGCACGCTGCAACACTTCAAACTTATCGACTTTCTTGCTGTGTGGAAAATAATCACGGTATTGAAAAGTGCCCAAATCAATTTCCGCATTCATTTTTTTTAGCTGTGCTTTAGCGAGGTTAAGGTTTTTCGGGGTGGCGATCATCGCTGTGCCTTCACGAAATCGCTGGCCATAAAGATGTAAATCGAACTGAATACGTCCGTTTGGACGCATGCGCATATGAGCCATATCGGCCTCCATCAAATAGATCTATCCCTATCCGATGGTTCACGTATAATAGATCCATCGGCTGGGTCTGGTTTAAACTCTGGTGCAGCCGGTACGAGGCGAAGTGGTTGCCGCCACTTCGTCTCAACTGCTATTTTTTGCACAAAGCGGTTAAACTTTGTGCACTCAATAACTATAAAACAACCTGTTTATTTGTCCAGTTGTTTCTGTCTCATTTTTTCAAAACGATGATTGTGCTTATTTCACAGTAATAGTCTTCCTGTTATTAGCTATTTCGGATTTAGATATCCTCAAAACATAAATCACGTTGCATCTCTTCTGGCTCCTCAAGCTGCTTATTATCTTTGCTTTTTTCTTCCTTACTTTTTACCGCTAAGACTTCCTCCATTGCTTCTGGTGCAGGCTCAATTGCGACACTAGCATAGGGATAATTTAGATTTCCTTGTTTGTAAAAGCCGAGTTTATATTCCTCTTCTGGCCCTTTTAATATCGCAATATGTAACTCTCGAGCAGTGGTTAAATCTTTTACTCTAATTGCTTCAATATCCTTAAGGTGTATCAGATAAAGCTGGTTTTCATTAGTGGTGATTCGTTTAGCTTTTACTGGTGAACCCAGTTTATATGGTGCAATTGTGTTAGCAATATACAGCTGAGTTGGTTCTATTAATAAGTGGCTTTGGTTGGCGCGTCGAATTTTGGGATAGTTATCATAGTATTCCTCTATTTCATCTTTAAAGCGATATATATCTACAGTCATGGAGACGACTTCATTAAATTTCTTTGGCTTATTCTTATAAAACTCCTCAATGCCTGCGAGTGATATAGTCATATCCATATCACTCGTTTTAAAGGTGATACCTTCCCCGTGAATCGCTATTTCAATAGACTCATCTTTTGTTTGTTCGCACCGCGCTTCAAGGCTGTGCGCTGCTTTCTGTGTTAACCCCAATGACAATGCAACAGGGATATTTTCAGGAATGCCATATATTTGCTGGTTGTTATCGTTTTGCACGCACATCTCCTTTTTATCTTTATTAATATCAATATATTGAAATGGCGAATGTGTATCGACTTCGAGTAAGAGTCGTTGTATGTCTGCGACTCTTACCGTCTCATACATTTGTTGCTTTATTTTATTAATATGCTCATCATGTTCAGTGCTGAAAGCCTCTGACTCACAGCTCCGCCATTGATGTTCCCCTGTTGTAATGCCTACAGTAGGTAGAGCGTGATTGTCAGTATCAAGGTTGAGATTAATGGGCAGTGTGTTTTCCTTCGGGTTGATAATAAAACTAACATGGCAATCTGTTTGTTTCTTATCAAGTTTAGTGATGATCTCTGCAATATTATCGCGATATTGAGCGTCAATAATTAGTAATTCATGCATTGGCAGTTCTCCTATGATCTTAACGTTTGTAAAGCTTGCTGGATAACAAGCTCAGGTACTGGAAATTTCGGGGTAAGCGTGATGGTGAGATGACTTGTCCCCTCTGGCTGTTTAATGACAGTGATCTTCTCTTTGCCTTTGGCGTAACGGGTTTTAACTAAGGTCAGTAAGCGGTCTCTTTTTGTTTTTCGGTTCACGGTTAATGTAAAAGAACAGGCTAACCATTGCCATTCTGGTTGACGAAAGACCGCCTCAAAATAGGTTGCGTTTCGGGCATTGCTTGCAACCTGTATTTGCAGGGAAGGCCGTACGGCGTGACTTGCTTCCCTTAGACTACTCTTGTTGTCAGTGTCGTTAGCCACAGTTGCATCTAGATTTTTAGCTATCAATGTAATGGTGCCAAGGCCTGATAGGGCGGTACGCTGTGTTTTGGTAAGTGGGCGATAGGTATGTTTACCAGAATCCCCCCAAACCTGGCCTAATACTTTAAAATCAAAATATTTTTTCTGTCGCATGCTAATAAAGAGCTCATCAATAAAATTACCTCGTTGATGACTCGCTGATTCTTGCCACTGAACGTAATAATATTTTGGATCTTTATATGCCTTATCAGCGAATAAGTCTGATTTATTGTTATGTTGAGGCGGCCATAAATAAGATCGTAACGCTTGCTCGGTTAGCATCACGGGATTCTTCTGCTTCTCACTAATAGACAGATTATTGTAGTGTTCACTGAGCAAACTCAGTTGTCGTGACAGATCGTTTGAGTCTGGTGCTAAGCCAAGTAAAAATCGTAATTGTGCATGTGAAAAAGCCTGTTGTTTACATACTGCTTGTTTCGGGCGTAAATAGGGAAATAGCCACTGCGTACCATGAAGATATGACCAACGTGTCGTGGCATAATGTTGGTGCCCAATTTGACGAGTAAATTCACCAAACAGAAGGTTGTCGTTAATCTCCTTCTCTTCACGACCTTCAATCCAGTAGTTGAATCGTTTTCTAACTATTTCAGGTAACAGCATCGGCTGTAAGTCTGCGTATGGACCTAAGTCATGTGCAGGGTACTGATAAGCAAGCTGCAATGTTTGCTGCTTAGATAGGTGAATACCACTTTTTCGTAGATGGTGAAATCGTGCTATTTGTCCGCAGAGCGCTTTCATTGCCTTGGTGACAGGTAATAAATAATTAAGTTGGCGGGAGCTGATTTTCTCATTATCAAAGCCAATTAAAGGGGAGTTATAGTCGCTATCTTTTTTAAGGTGGATAGCAATACGCACTAACATCGCCATTGCATCGGGCAATACAGTATCAACGGTGCGAGTTTTATGACTTTTAGTGTCGCCCTCAGTGGTGTTAGTGATGATAAAATGAAAAGCATTAGACTTGTTGGATAAACAAATAATATCTTTAATGCGTAGCCTCAGTACTTCACCGCGACGTAACATTGCAAAGTAACCAATAATCGCGCTGACCGCACAATATAAACGCTGTAGCAATGTACCACCAGGTTGGGTAAGTAGCGCATCCACTATTTCGTGCAACGCCGATAAAGGAATACGAAAAGGATCGACTGTTGGTGCTAGGCTAGGGCTCTCGAATTCGGCGATATCCAGGTGGTCAGTGAGGGCTTGTGTGGAGATAAAACGAAAAAAGTAATGCACTAACCCTTTGTGTGTGTCGCTTTCCTGTTTTTCATATACCCGTTTAGCCCACTGCTGCAGTTGCTCATAGTCGATAGCAACCTCATAGCGTAGTGGCTCATCGTTAAAACACACTTCAATATTGCAGTATTTTGTGATGGTCGCATTAGACAACTTATCCACCTGCACTCCGCCATATAAAATCAATTCTCGACAATAGAGAAACAGATAGTGTTCAATAATATTATTTGGATTTAAGTTGGGAATAGCAAAGGTGTCAATTTCGCCCTTTTTAAACCCGTGATTGATTAACTGGCGTTGTGACCAACGAGGCTTGCTGGTCGGAGTGATGGTATTTAGC
>JABXKR010000117.1 GCA_013619145.1 Psychromonas sp.
TTATTAATGATAATGATTTTGTTTTAAGAGCACAAGGAGAATTTGCAGTAAGTATTGCAGCTAAAGATAAGAAAACACCGTATGATTATGAATTTATCTCTAGATTAGCAGGTGTATGTGAAGAACATCAAATACCTTTTAATATTGATGTATTCAATCATTACTCATCAGATGCAAGTCAATACATTCATAGAGGTGGAGATGTTAAGTTTGCTTGTGTTGGACCAGGTGTAGAAGGTACTCACCATTATGAAAGAACACATATGAAAAGTATAGAAGCGACGATTAACTTACTATATAGGTATTGTTTATGTCGTATGTTTTAAAATCTAAATGTAGATATAAAGTAGATCGGACAGGCTCTGTTTATGAATTTCCTTGTATTCTTACACAGTCAGGTGTGTTGACTAGTCATGTTCAATATTTATTTAAAAACAGGGGGAAATCTCAGTCTTGGATAGAGAAAAGTAACTCATCAGTAACCCTGTTAATTAAATATATTGATGCCCATACCCAGTCTTTATCAGAGAAACAAAAAGTAAAAGGAGTCGAATTACTTAGGAATTTTACCGCAGCGCTCAATATTGGAACTATTGATCTAAACGGCAGAGATCCATCGGGGTTATTTTGGAAAGTTAGAAATACACGAGATGCACAAGTTATTCTTTATCACATAACCCGATATACAGACTATTTCAGCGAAAGAAATGAATGCCAAATTCCAGTAAACCCTTTTATAAAAGCCTCTCATACAGAAGAGAAAATTAATTGGTGCGCATATTATCACCATCAAGCAGGTGTTTTTCTTAATCATCTTGAAGATAGAAAGGCTATTACAGAAAAAATGCAATGGGTGAGAGCTATACAGTCAGATCGTCCAGAGGTAATTGCCAATGAAAAGGTCGTTAGATTTCGAGAAGATAAAATAGAGGTGTTGTTAAAATATGGCTTTTTAAAGCAAGGGGATAAATATCCTGATTACAAAAATCAATTAATTACTATGTTGATGCATTACGGTGGCCTTCGGCTTAGCGAAACCTTCCATATATATGTGAATGATATTATTTGCGATTATAAACGTAACGAAGCAGTTGTTAGGGTGTACCACCCCGCGAGTGGGGAATCACCTGAATCACCAAAACAGTTAAGAAAAACGTATCTACAAGAAAAATATGCTCTAAAACCTCGTAATGAATATTCTAAGAATCTAAGGTTACATGCAGGCTGGAAAGTACCACTATTAACAAATAAAAAAAGATACTTTGAAGTAATATTAGTGAAGGTCACCCAGAAACAATTAAAAATTTTAGGCGAATGCATGATATTGCGGTTTGTAGAATTGGATTAATTTCCGGAAAAGATGAGGGAACAAGTTGTCATGCACACCGGCATAGCTATGGATATCGATTGCATGAACTAGGCTTTAGCCAAGTCGAAATACAGAAATCAATGCATCACAAAAGCCCTGATTCATGCCTCGTTTATATTCAGCCAACTAGTGATGATATTAGAGAGAAAATGAGAACACTTGAAGATTAATTAAATTATCTCAAGGAAAATGAAATGAATAACTTTTTATATCCAACATTCGCAAAGGCTATGCAAGCCACAATTGTCTTAGGGATTACTTCTTGGGATGAATATCAACATCGTTATAAAGAAGATCCGCATTTACCTGCACACCCTCGTCATTTTTACTCAGAGGAATGGTTATCAATGGGGGGAGAATTTGTTTTTTTTGGAAAAAAAGCAAAGAACTTTTACCCCACATTCTCTGAAGCACAGCAAGCTACAAGTGCATTAGGTATTACCTCTAGGACAGAGTATCAGCAACGTTATAAAGAAGACTCCCGTTTGTCTGCGAGCCCTCATCGGGTTTACTCAAAGGAGTGGCTATCAATGGGGGGAGAATCTGCTTTTTTTGGTAACAGAATTAGAAACTTCTATCCCACACTAGCAGAAGCTCAGCAAGCTACAAGAGCATTAGGTATTACCTCCAGGGCTGAATATCAACAACGTTATAAAGAAGACCTACGTTTGCCTGCAATCCCTCATCGGGTTTACTCTGAGGAGTGGCCATCAAAGGGGGGGGGATCTGTTTTTTTTGGTAACAGAATTAGAAACTTCTACCCCACATTAGCAGAAGCACAGCAGGCCACAATAGCATTGGGTATTACCACCAAAACTGAATATTTAAAACGTTATAAAGCAAGCCACAATAGCATTGGGTATTACCTCCATATCCGAATATAAACAACGTTATAAAGAGGATCCGAGTTTGCCTGCAAACCCTCATGAGACATACTCGAATGAATGGCCATCAATGGCAGGGTATCCTCTTTTTTTTGGAAAAAAAGCAAAGCACTTTTACCCTTCATTCGCAGAAGCACAGCAGGCTACAATAGCATTGCGTATTACCTCCACATCCGAATATAAACAACGTTATAAAGAGGATCCGCGTTTGCCTTCACACCCAGATAGTGTTTATTCGAAGGAGTGGCTATCAAGAGGTGGGAGCACTATTTTTTTTGGAAAAGAAATTAACCCCTTCTACCCCACACTCACAGAGGCTCTACAAGCGACAATAGCATTAGAAATAACTTCCACCCGAGAATATAAAAAACGTTATAAAGAAGATCCGCGTTTGCCTGCACACCTTGATAAGGTTTATTTTAATGAGTGGTCATCAATGGGGGGATTTTCTGTTTTTTTAGCAAAAAAACAGAAACGTTTCTACCCCACACTCGCAGAAGCCCAACAGGCCACTATAGCATTGGGTATTACCACCAAAACTGAATATTTAAAACGTTATAAAGA
>JABXKR010000100.1 GCA_013619145.1 Psychromonas sp.
ATAAATAATCAAGATTGCTACGATCACATGAAAAATAATACCTTTTATCATTAATGAAACCCTGTTGTAATTTGAACTTTTCTATTTTCAATTTCCTTATTAACCTTTTTTAACTCAGAGTCATTAAAAGCCACAGCCCCCCAGATAACAAGCATAACAATACCACCTTTACTCATTTTTTTAGATTTTCTAATATTGTCGTACAGTTCTTTTAAGCCAAAACCAGAAACGCTAAGACCAACATAGTTAGCATAACTAGCTATAAAGCTGTGAACTGCCTTATCAGCTTCTAGTTCTTTATTGGTAAGAGACCAAATCCCCCATTGTGGATTTACAAAGGTAGTATAAAGAACATTGTCTACAAGCTTGCCTTGTAGTTTTCCATTTTGAATAGATCTAATTATTTGCATTGCATAATTTCTCTGCGCCTGAGGTAAATGTCGATAAAGAATTGTCGCGCACATTGCATCAACTTCATTCTGCCCTGCGTTAGAAATAAGTTCTTTATCGAGGCCCAGTAAATCAGATAAAAAAGCTAGCTGAGCTACTTTATTATTTTCAATATTAAAGGGTAAGTTTTTGATAGAAATTACAGATGACATAATGTTCCTTATTATGAGCTAATTGATTCGAAATACGGCACAGCTAGATAATAGTGCTAACAGCTTTATAGGCATCACTATGCACTAAAAGCCGTGATACCTATCTCATTAAAAATAATCACTATAATGTATCAAATGTATCAAATGTATCAAATGTATCAAATTTATCATCGCATCAGCGGCTTGTATAATAACTGAATGAAAACGTGAGTTGGGATAGGTGTTATGGCAACACCTACCCCATTTTTCAAATCGTAACTAACCATTTAATTTACAAGTTAAATTCCAAAAGAACTCAAATAACCTGCACTGTGATATCTATCTGCCGGGGTAAAACTGGAATCAAGGTTGGACGCTCACTTTATTTTTGTAATTAATTCAAAGCACTAGAATTGCCAAACCAATTTGGCTAGGTAATTCCCATCCATTTTTATTGTGATGAACAAACGCTTTATCAACGAAAATCATGGAGCGAATTGAACGCCAGTTCAGGCTCATGAGCGGCTAAGCTCTGCGTGCCCTTTGTTTCCACTAAGTTCGGCTCCGCACAGGGATGTACTGTCTGAGATGGTGCGTTAAAAAGTGGTTGGGCAGTGCAAGATCAAAAAATGGCTTGGGGCGGCACTTTTTGGTTACTTTTTCTTGGCTGTTCAAAGAAAAGTAACACGCCGTCAGGGCGAAACTCCAACGATAAAAGTTAAACCAAACGCCTTAAGCGAAAGCCTACAATTAAACCAAATCGGCTAGGTATGTTCTGCATTCCCACGCAGCGCATCGGAACGAGTGAAAAACTAAAGCAATTTATATTGCCCGTTCTCAATACCATCAATTGACCAACTGCCAATACGATAACGAATCAAACGCAGTGTCGGAAAACCAATATTCGCCGTCATCCTGCGTACTTGACGGTTACGACCCTCGGTAATGGTAATACAGAGCCAGGTAGTCGGAATATTCGCACGTTCGCGAATCGGCGGATTGCGCGGCCATATTTTAGGCTCATCCATCACTTCGACTTTAGCTGGCAGGGTTAAACCATCTTTAAGCTGCACACCATCACGCAGCTTCTGCAGATCCGACTCCGTTGGCGCGCCTTCCACC
This sequence comes from Psychromonas sp., assembly GCA_013619145.1. Lineage (GTDB taxonomy): Bacteria > Pseudomonadota > Gammaproteobacteria > Enterobacterales > Psychromonadaceae > Psychromonas. Next base: position 1,704 of record JABXKR010000100.1, read on the forward strand.
TGTACCCAATAAGTTTTACTGGTTTTCGCACCGGGCTGGGTGATTTTCGCCTGTAATTTACCATCATTGGTCAGTAACAATAACCCTTCACTATCTCTGTCTAAGCGACCGGCGGCATAAACCTCCGGGATATTGATAAAATCTTTCAGGGTCTGGCGTCTGTTTTCAGGATTGCCCTCATCGGTAAATTGGCTAAGCACATCAAAGGGTTTATTAAACAGTACGATTTTTTGCGGGCCATTTACAGCTATTGCAGTGCTTTTCTGCGTGGCGCGCTTGCTCGCATGCGCTTGTTTACTGCTTTTAGCTTGATTGTTTTTAAAGGAGTTGTTATTTTTTTTAAACACAAGCGTCTACCCGTAACGAAAATAATGAGTAGTGATTGTAGCAGAAGATCCACCGCTAAAGTGCTTGGCAAGCATATTAAAATAGCCGCTGTTTAGTTGATTTAGTGAACAGAAAATCGCTATATGGGCTAACAAAGTGACGCCGATTTGTGCATCAAAGTGGACTATTTATCAGTTTTCGCTATGATAAAGCCCTAATTTTTTGTGGCGTAACAAATTCATAACAATTTTTATGCTTAGTTAAAAAATCCTAACTCTTGTTAAAGGAAATAATATGACAGATAAATCAGCAAAGATTATTTATACACAAACGGATGAAGCACCAGCACTGGCAACACACTCACTGCTTCCTATTGTTAATGCTTTTACAAAAGCGGCTGATATTGTTGTTGAAACACGAGACATCTCTTTAGCTGGTCGTATTATTGCTAATTTCCCTGAGAACTTAACGGAACAACAAAAGTTATCTGATGCATTAACTGAATTGGGTGAGCTTGCAAAAACAGCTGCAGCAAATATTATCAAACTGCCAAACGTCAGCGCTTCAATTCCCCAGTTACACGCTGCGATTAAAGAGTTACAAGCGCACGGTTATGATCTGCCTGATTTCCCTGAAGATGCAAAAACAGATGCTGAAATCGATGTTAAAGCACGTTATGCAAAAGTATTAGGTAGTGCGGTAAACCCGGTACTGCGTGAAGGTAACTCGGATCGCCGTGTTGCTGATGCGGTTAAACAGTACGCACAGGATAACCCGCACCGTATGGGTGCATGGTCTAAAGATTCAAGATCACATGTTGCTAATATGCAAAACGGTGATTTCTACGGTAGCGAGCAATCAGTTGTACTAGGACAGAATGATGATCTGAAAATTGAATTCACAGCAGCTTCCGGCGCAGTCACTGTATTAAAAGCATCAACGCCAGTATTAAAAGATGAAGTCATTGATTCATCAGTAATGAGCTGTGCGGCATTACGTGCTTTCTTTGAAGCGCAAATGCAGGACGCTAAAGAGAACGGCATTATGCTTTCACTGCATCTAAAAGCGACCATGATGAAAGTGTCAGATCCGATTATGTTTGGTCACGCGGTAACGGTTTACTTTAAAGACGTGTTTACTAAACACGCCGCACTGTTTGCAGAGCTAGGTGTTGATGCAAGTAATGGTCTTGGTGATGTTTATGCAAAAATCGCTAACTTACCGGCAGATCAAAAAGCACAAATTGAAGCTGATATCCAAGCGGTTTATGCTACACGTCCTGCACTGGCGATGGTTGATTCAGATAAAGGTATTACTAACTTACACGTACCAAGTGATGTCATTATCGATGCATCTATGCCGGCTATGATTCGTTCAAGCGGGCAGATGTGGAACGTACAAGGAAAACTTGAAGATACTAAAGCGATGATTCCGGATCGTTGTTACGCTGGTATCTACCAGGAGACTATCGCATTCTGTCGTGAAAATGGCGCATTTGATCCGGCAACTATGGGTAACGTATCTAACGTTGGCCTGATGGCGCAAAAAGCGGAAGAGTACGGTTCACACGATAAAACATTCCAAATCAAAGAAGCGGGCAGCGTTAAAGTAACTGATTCCGCGGGTAATACGCTGATGGAACATACTGTGGCAGAAGGTGATATCTGGCGCATGTGTCAGGCGAAAGACATTCCTGTTCGTGACTGGGTTCGTCTGGCAGTTAGCCGTGCAAAAGCTACTGGCCAACCAGCAATCTTCTGGTTAGATGAAAACCGTGCACACGATGCGAACTTAATCGCTAAAGTGAATACTTATCTGCAAGATCACGATACAGCTGGCTTAGATATTCAAATCTTAGCGCCAAATGATGCCATTAAATTTACGCTGAAACGCGTGTTAGCGAGTGAAAACACTATCTCTGTAACTGGTAACGTTTTACGTGATTACCTAACGGATCTGTTCCCTATTTTAGAGCTTGGCACAAGTGCTAAAATGCTTTCAATTGTACCGCTGCTTGCTGGTGGCGGTCTGTTTGAAACTGGCGCTGGTGGCTCTGCACCTAAACATGTGCAGCAGTTTGTTGAAGAAGGACATCTGCGTTGGGATTCACTTGGTGAGTTCCTAGCGCTGGCGGTTTCTATCGAAGATATTGCAGCGAAAACAGGCAATGAGAAAGCCGTTGTTTTAGCTGAAGCATTGCATATCGCTAACGGTAAATTCCTAAAAGAAGATAAATCACCTTCGCGTAAAGTAAACGAGCTTGATAACCGTGGCTGTCACTTCTATCTGGCAATGTACTGGGCAGAAGCGCTGGCAGCACAAACTAAAGATGCGGCATTACAAGCGACATTTGCACCATTTGCTAAAGCACTGGCTGAGAATGAAGCAAAAATCGTGAAAGAGCTAAACGATGCACAAGGTGTTGCCGTTGATCTTGGTGGTTATTTCCACACTGACCAAGTTAAAGTGGCAGCAGCAATGCGTCCAAGTAAAACTTTAAACGATGCTTTAGCTACAATTTAAGGTTTGTGGAATGTGTCCTGAACGGACGCATTAGATAAATAAGTAGCCAAATTAACTCAGGTTATTTATCAAAAAGGTGCTCATTGAGCACCTTTTTTGTTTTCAGGGAAAACTTAGTAAAAATTTATATTCGCGTCATACTAGAATTAATGAGGAGGGTTGGCGTCTTATGAATAATATTTCAATCAAGTCTATTCCTAACATTATAACGCTATTACGCCTGCTTTTAGCTGTGCCGATCTTCCTTCTGATAGTGCAGGAGAATTACTCGACTGTGTTGTGGATTGCTTTAATTGCCGGGCTCAGTGATGGCATCGACGGCTGGTTGGCACGCAAGCTGGATGCTTTAAGTCATTATGGCGCTATCGTTGATCCGCTCTCGGATAAAGTTTTACTAATCAGTACTTATGTCGCGCTTGTGCTGGTGGGATTACTGCCCTGGTGGCTGGCTGTTATTATTGTACTGAGAGATGTGATTATTGTGAGTGGCGCGCTTGCTTATTACTGTTTCTTTGGACGTTATGAGGTGGCATCGAGCCGATTAGGAAAAATCAGCACCTGTGTGCAGATTGTTTTTGTCCTGATGTTGTTAACAGAGCAGGTCTATCCTCTGTTTCCTGAATTGAGTTTCCAGATCGGGCTATGGTTAGTGATTTTTATGGCCTTTGCCAGTGGTGGCCATTATGTCTATATCTGGGGAAAAAAAGCGCTGAAGATGAAAAATTCGAAGGATCTGTTCAAAAATCAACAATAATCAACGCATTCTTTGCCTGCTAACTTTAGGAGTTCTTGTTATGCAAAAACATTGAGTTGCTCACGCGCCTGATCAAGATTAAGCTCTGCCGCTTCTGGCCCCATCGCTAATGATTCAGCATAAACCACTTCGACATCGCTAATGCCAAGAAAACCCAGTAAGGTTTTTAAGTAAGGAATCTGCTGATCACTGCCCTGATCTTTATGCATACCACCACGGGTAGTGACAATGACTGCACGAGTGCCTGTGATTAACCCCTGCGGCCCCAACTCGGTATAAGTAAATGTTTTACCCGCGCGTGCAACCAAGTCGATCCAGTTTTTTAATTGTGTCGGGATCATAAAGTTATACATAGGTGCGCCAATCACTAAGAGGTCGGCTAATCTCAGCTCGGCAATTAGTTTGTCGGAAAGTGCTAAGGCATCTCGTTGCTTATCATTGAGCTGTTCTGGCGATCTCATTGCCATAGCTATTTCACCATCTAAAACAGGTAAGGGCTGTTGTGCAAGATCGCGCTGCGTAATTGTCGCCTGTTGCAGTTTATATTTTGCTAATAATTCATCAATTAATTTCGATGAGCTGGAGTAATCTCCTAAAATGCTAGATTTTAACGCTAATACATTAGTCATAAGTTGATCCTTTTGGTTGGCTAAACTGAGATTATACGGGCGCTAAAATTTAAAAAAATCGCATTATATAGAGCAGTTTGTTCAGTTTTTTTGAACTGTTTTCAGGTTTGTCATTTAGAAAAGGCAGGCGAAGCTTTTCTTGTGATCAGCAATTACTAATACCAATCCGCAAAATTAACTGATCTGTTTTTGTTTTTGTTTTTGTTTTTGGAGGTGCGGTTTTAACCGCGCAATATGATAGGTGCGACTGAAGAACCAGGGTTCGCAGAGCTTACCCGCTCATAAAGCTGAACTGGCGTTCAATTCGCCAAACTTACACAAAGAGACCTTAATATTAAGCGGATTGGTATAAATCAGGTGTCTGAACCTGGCAATTTTAGCGGCTGATGCGGATATTTATATCAGCGCAGATAACACGGCAAGGGACTATAACTGAGTAATGTGCCATATAAAGGTGATGGCACTATACTATAAATAACACAGTTTAATTTAACCGCCAGCAGTATGCGCATATTGCTGCCGGTTGATGGTCCGATGGCAATGACGCGAGTGTAGGTTATCACTCTTGATAATGAAATCTGACCAGTGTCAGCTTATCGAAATACTGTACGGTATGCTTTTCTCAACTTAGGGGACGATAAAAACAGTAATCGTTCAGCGTAAGGAGAAATTATGCATTTAGCTTTATTTCCACTGCCCGAATTTTTATTACCCGGTGGTAAAACGCGTTTAAGAATTATTGAGCCACGTTATCTGCGTTTAGTTAGCGAAGCCACGCCGAATAACCTAGGGTTTGTTTTATGTCTGCAAACCAAAACTAACGCTTTTTTTGAGATTGCTACGCGGGTTTCTATTTACGATTTCAATCGCATTCAAAATAACTTCCTAACTATTGATATTGAAGCGCAGGAACGCGTGTTGCTCAGTCAGTTTACGACAGATAAAGATGGTTTATTACATGCTGATGTGAGGCCGTATATAAACAGAAGCGAACAACAACTGCAACTACAAGATATCAATAGCGCCCAGTTTAATCTTGCAAGCCAAATGTTAAAAATAGTGCTGATTAATCACCCATTATATCAAGGTAATATCGAACAATTACCATTTGAAAATTGGGCTTGGGTTTGTCAGCGTTGGCTGGAATTATTACCCATTGATAGCGATCAAAAATACAGGTTAGCAAATCATCATAGTATTGCAGATACCCTTAATTTTGTTTGTCAGATTATTGCAAGCTAATTGCCTCACTTTTTAGTATCTGAAAATGGCATAGGGACTTTTACTATAATGATAATTGTTTAGCTAGTATTAAGAACCGTGAATTTAGTGATGCGTTCTTTTCCATCTGCCTGCCGGAAAACAGCAGTGAACCCAGTTTACGCAGAAAATTAATAGGACAAATAAAATGAAAATAGTAATGCTCATTTTTAGCTACTTATTAATGGCTGTTTGTAGCGCACAAAGCCTTAGCGATTATGACAATACAAGCCCGACCTTTGAAGTAGAAAATTTTTTTAACGGTCCTTTGCAGGCACTGGGTATTGTACTTGATCGAGGCGGGAAAGTGACACGCCGTTTTAGTGTTAAAATGCTTGGCACTTGGTCTGGAGAAGAGGGAAAGTTAGAAGAGTGGTTTGTTTTTGATGATGGAGAAAAAAACACGCGCACTTGGTTGATCAACAAACAAACTGATGGAACCTATACCGGCAGTGCCCACGATATGGTTGGCTCTGCACTAGGAGCGAGCAATGGCATCGCCCTGCATTGGGATTATCAATTAGATTTAAAG
>JABXKR010000106.1 GCA_013619145.1 Psychromonas sp.
ATCTAAAATAGTGCCTGTATTTACCAGTGGATTTAATATTAATGCACGTTTTGCTAAGTTTATATCTCCAGTCACAGCTGCTTCTACTGTTAGTGTTTCAAACTCTTTCATCAGCTGCAGCAGACGCAGTGTATCAGAGGGGAATGGTGCCACATTCAGCGGCAGCGGGCCGCTCTTAGTGATTATTGAACTCACTTCAACTACACAGTCATCAGGCAGGCCGTTAATGGTGCCGTTGTTGCGTGTATTAACATGCATAATGGTACGTTTGTCATTATAAATTGAACTCATTAATTCACAGGCCGCTTCCGAGTAATACTGGCCGCCGCGTTTTTCTAACTCTTTAGGTTTAGTATTGAGCTGCGGATCACTATAAATATCAAACAGGCGTTTCTCCATTGCTTTTACTACTTCACCGCGTGTGCCTTCGCCGTTTGCCTCAAAGACTTCCTGGTCCATAATATCCTGGCTCATGTAGTAGTAACGTAAATAAGCACAGGGGATCATACCCATGTTTTTTAATAACTCAGCAGGCCAGGCAAAAGCAGGGATGTTTTTCGGCACCAGCGTATCATTACCGGCAAGAATCTGTTCAACAATTTCATCAAGCTGGTTTTTGCCGTTATGCAGAATTTGACGGGCCCAGATAAAGTGATTGATACCGGCAACCTGCATAATAATATCTTTCTCCCTGCAGTTAAGCATCTCAGCAATCCCTTTCTGCATAATAACCGGAACATTACATAACCCAACCGCTTTAACCTTAGTATGCTTTAACACCGCTTCGGTCACCATTCCTGATGGATTGGTGAAATTAAGCAGCCATGCATCCGGGCATAATTCTTCGATCTCTTTACAGATTTCAAGTGTGATCGGAATTGTGCGGCATGCATTGGCAAAACCACCCAGGCCGTTTGTCTCCTGCCCGATCATGCCGTATTTAAGCGAGATACGTTCATCGCTGATACGTGCATCAAGGCAGCCGGCACGGAACTGCGAACAGACAAAGTCGGCACCTTTTAATGCCGGGCGACGATCTAAAGTGACCTCTACCTGTATATCCAGACCTTCCTTTTTAATCATGCGTCGGGCTAATGCTGCAATGATATTAACTTTTTCTTTACCCTCTTCGATATCAACCAGCCATAACTGCTCAATAGGCAGCTGTTCCTTTCTTTTTAACAGTCCTTCAATCAGCTCCGGGGTATAGCTGGAGCCTGCACCAATAACTGTAATTTTTAAGCCGTTTTTCATTATAATCTCCTGATTGTTTAAAATATATTTAGGCCTATTAAATGCTCAATAAAGTTGACAGACAAACGAAATAAAAAATACTATCTATTAAAAATTTTAATGTATAAGAAGTCTATTCTTCTTAGAGGCAGAGATTCCTGCATTTTCAATAATCATGGCTATAACGGAGGCGGTATGGATAATAAACAGGCATTACTCGCTAATATGCATACATTCAGTGTGGTGGCGCGCTTTCTTAGTTTTACTAAAGCGGGGGAAGAGTTGTGCTTAACGCAGGGGGCGGTGAGTCATCGCATTAAAAACTTGGAGAAACAACTTGGATTTTCACTGTTTGTGCGCCTCACTCGTCGTTTAGAGTTGACCTCGGAAGGTGAGCGTTTATTAGCTACATTAAATCACTCGTTCGCAGAAATTTTTTCTGAGCTGGAAGATATACGTTTTAATGAGCTACGTGGTGAATTATATATCGGGGCTTCACCGACTTTTGCATTAGCCTGGTTGATGCCTAGATTGCCAAGTTTTCAAAAACTGTACCCGAACTTGAATGTTAAAATCAGGATAAAAGCGAGCAAGCTCGATTTCAAGCATGAACCTGTCGATTTGGCGATCTATTATGGTAATGAAGAGCACCCTGATTTACATTGTCAGCGCTTGTTTTCTGAAAGATTAGTACCCGTTTGTACGTCTGAATACGCTATGCAGTTTGCATTAGCGGATGATATTAAAAAATTAAAGGATGTGACATTTATCCACTGTATTGAATCACTTGAAACTATCTCTCCGACTCATGAATGGTCTACTTGGCTAAAAGCAAATTCAGTCGATTTAGATAGCGAGCATAGACAATATCAGTTTAATCATTGTGAAATGGCAATAGTAGCTGCCAGGCAGGGAATGGGAGTTGCCATGGGACGTGCTGAGCTTATTCAGACGCATATTGATTCAGGAGAATTAATTACTCCTTTTGCCTCTGTTGATGCGGGTCTTGGTTATGATCTTATCTGTTCTAAAGGACAAGAGATCAGGCCGAAATATCAGGCATTTTTAAATTGGATTTCAGAGCAGAATAAATAGCGGCAGAGCATAAGGCTTGCATTAGTTAATATGATTGTTATTCTCCCCGGTAATTTAAAATAGTATAATCGCGCCGTTCAAAATATTTTAGGAAAGTAACTATATGTCGGTTTCAAAAGAGTCTGCTTCGCAAAAGTTATCTAACAAATTTATTGTTATCGAAGGCCTGGAAGGGGCTGGTAAAAGTACCGCTATCTCTTATATCGGTGAATGGTTGGCACTAATGAATATGCCTGCTGAAAATATTGTTTATACACGTGAACCTGGTGGCACAGAGCTTGCTGAAAAAATGCGCGATATTGTCAAAATGGAAGTGCAGGGCGAAACGCTGGAAGATAAAGCTGAACTGTTATTGTTGTATGCCGCGCGCGTGCAGTTGGTCGAACATAAAATTAAACCTGCTTTAGCAAATGACTGTATTGTTGTTGGTGATCGTCATAACTACTCATCTCTGGCGTATCAAGGCGGCGGCCGTGGCATTGATCTGCAACTGATTGAAGATATTAAACAGCTTGCATTAGGGGACTTTAAGGCCGATTTAACACTGTATTTAGATGTTGAACCTGAGCTTGGTTTAAGCCGTGCAAGAGGCCGGGGAGAACTTGATCGTATTGAGCGCCAAGCTATCGATTTTTTCCAGCGTACACGCAGTGTTTTTCTTTCATTGGTTGAAGACGATAAAAACGCTTTCACCATTGATGCCGGTCAAACACCTGAGTTAGTTAAAAAAGCTATTTTTATACAATTAGATAAATGGTTAGCGAGTCTTACTTGATATGAGTTTAGATGCAACGAATCAATTTGAATCTGTTTCAACACCCTGGCTAACACCTGTATTTGCACAGTTATTAGAAACCTACCAGGCAGGGCGGCTTGCCCATGGGGTATTGTTTACCGGCAGTGCGGGTATTGGAAAATTTAAACTGGCGAAAAATATTGCACAGTATCTGCTTTGTAGCAGCAAGCAAGCAGACGGGGCATGCCGGCAATGCCACTCTTGTAAGCTCTTTTTAGCGCATAACCATTTAGATTTTCATCTGCTAGAAAATGAAACGGATAAATCGATCGGTATTGAACAGGTAAGAAGTTTAATAGCAACACTTAATGAGCGACCACATCTCGGTGATAATAAAGTTGTTATTATAAAAAATGCTCAACTATTAACTATTCCCGCCGCTAATGCGCTGCTGAAAACTTTAGAAGAGCCACAAGGTAACAGTTATCTTATTTTACTGGCGCGCACTCATCATCAGCTGATGCCTACATTACTGAGCCGTGTGCAACAGACACATCTGCATACACCTGAAGATAGCCAGTTATTAGCATGGCTCGCTGAGTTAGGTTTTTTTGTTGAAGATAAAGGGCTTTTGCGCTTATTTCAAAACAGTCCGTTAGCATTATTAAATCACCTGCAAAGTGTACAGCAAGCAAGCGCAATCGATGAACGCAGAAACTGCGTGGAAGGGCTGTTCTCAGTGCTTAATCAGCCTGAAACACTGTTTACTTTTAGCCAGTTTTTAGCCGAATCTGCGGAGCAGCGTTTACAGCTGTTATTTCATCTGCTTCATGATCTGCATAAGTTAAAGCTGTCAGAAAGTGTAATGAATAAGGATGCTGTTTACAGTTTTGCTTTGCCGCAGCTGCAGATCTGGCAGTCACAGATTACGCTGAAGAGTCTGCGTTATTTAAGCTCTGAGTTATTACAAACACGAAAATTATTAGTTGACCATTCTGGGTTGAAAAAAGAATTATTAATCAATGCATTATTGATAAAAATAAAAAATGAATTTAAGGAAATAGCAGTATGTTAGTCGACTCTCATTGTCACCTTGACGGCTTGGATTATAAAAAAAGGCATAAAGATTTAGCCGATGTGGTTAGCAAAGCACAAGAAAAGGGGATTAATTATCTGCTCAGTGTCTGTGTCGAAGTAAAAAAATACCCGGCAATGGCGGAATTGATCGCACCCTTCCCGCAAATATTCTGTTCGGCCGGCATGCATCCTTTACATCAGGATGAGGTAGTTGATGAGGCGCTGTTACTTGAATATGCGTGCCAAGAAAAAGTTGTCGCACTTGGTGAAACAGGATTAGATTTTTTCTACTCTCCTGACAATAAAGCTGAGCAGATAGCCTCTTTCCGCGCACAAATTCGCGTTGCTAAACAGGTTAATAAGCCATTGATTGTGCATACGCGTGATGCCCGACAAGAGACATTAGACATTCTGCGTGAAGAAGGTGCTGAGCAAGTGGGCGGTGTTTTACACTGTTTCACTGAATCATTAGAAATGGCACAAGCGGCGATGGAGATGGGGTTTTATATATCAGCTTCAGGTATTGTCACTTTTAAAAACGCGAAAGAGCTGCAAGCTGTGATTAAAGCAATCCCGCTGGATCGTTTGTTAGTTGAAACAGATTCACCTTATTTAGCCCCTGTGCCACATCGCGGTCAGGAAAATGAGCCGGCTTATACGTGTGATGTAGCCAAGTTTGTCGCTAATTTAAAGGGAGTGTCGTTAGAGGAGTTGGCTCACGTAACCACAGATAACTTCTTTAAATTATTTACCAGCGCTAAGCGTTAATTGACCTCACTTAGTCCATTTTAATTAACTTAGGGTTGAAAAAAGGTTGGCTGCCCATCCTTTTCCCTTTTAAAGGAGTTTCATTGACGTAATTCTTATTTTAAGACAAAGATAAATTAAGTATTTACATGTAGTTTATTTTTATGAAACAAATAACTTGCAGCAATTACATGATTAATAGAGAATAAATTTACACGTGAATTATTACATTGATCATTCACCATTATTTATTTGTTAGTGTGCTCACTTGATAGCCTGTTGTTAGCAAAAAATAAATTTAATAATATATTTGTAGAGGATTTAAGTTGGCCACGATTAAAGATGTTTCCGAACTTGCGCAAATTTCTCAAGCAACAGTTTCACGAGTCATAAATAACCATCCTAGTGTCACAGAAAAAACTAGAGAAAAGGTGTTTAAGGCGATTAAGGAGTTAGGTTACAAGCCGAACTCATCTGCACAATCCCTTGCTTCCAATCGTTCGAATAGTATTGGCATGCTTGTTGATATTCTAGCAGGGCCTTACTTTTCTACATTGATGAGCGGAGCTGAAGAGACTGCTCGGAATGATAATTTTCATTTAATCACGACCAGTGGAAAACTATCAAGGGAAGGTGAGCTTGATGCCATTAGTTTCCTGAAATCGAAGCAGGTTGACGGCCTTCTTATACATACTGGTAAGTTATTAGATGATGATATACTTAAAATAGTCCGTGAAATTCCTGCTACCGTTCTTCTTAACCATTATATTCCTGAAATTGCTGAAAACTGCATCGGTTTGGATGATGAATTAGGTGGTTACCTTGCAACTAAACATTTACTTGAAAATGGCCATACAAAGATAGGCTGTATTACCGGTCAAATGGATAAACAAGTCAGTCGAAATAGGTTTCAAGGCTACCGCAAGGCATTAATTGAATTTGGTATTCCTTATGATGATAACTTTGTTGTGGAGGGGCGTTTTGATATGCATAATCACCACACTGCGCCAAGAAGATTGCTGGATCGCAACACACCAATTACGGCCATTTTCTGTTTAAACGATCCTATTGCCTGGGGGCTTTATGATGTATTAAATGAGAGAAATATTACTATCGGTGATGATATCTCTGTGATCGGTTTTGACAATAATATGCATGGGCCTCATCTTAACCCAAAACTAACCTCAGTTAATTTCCCAACAGAAGAAATGGGCGCAGAGGCTGTCAAAAAAATACTGTCACTACTCAATAAAACTGATTACCCCGTGCAACATAAGCTAGTACCAGAGGTAGTGATCAGAGATTCGGTTAAGAAAATAAATTAGTCGAAACATTTTGGCGAGATGCGAGCCTTGATCATAAATGCGAGTTACCGATTGATTTTCGGCGTCATATTTTGAGAATCGCATTTCCGTCTTCAATATTTTCATGCAGTAGTGGTTTTCGAACTGAGTGCCTCTCGGGTAGTTAAAGTCGCCATTTATCGAACTGCTGATTTTGCACTTTCAGTAGATGTTATAAAAGTAAAAGGCTGGACAGCCACTTTTATTTGCTAAATAAAGCCAAGGTTCAAGGAATTAATTATCTGTTAGTGTCTGTGCGAAATTGAAAAGTTTCCAGCAATGGCGCAATTGATAGCACAATTCCCGTAAATATTTAGCTTATACGCTATGCCCCCTTTACATCAAGAGCAAGCGGTTGATGAAGCTCTGCTGCTTGAATATGCGCAACATAAAAAAGTTGTCGCACTTGGTGAAACAGGATTAGATTTTTTCTCCTCTCCTGACAATAAAGCGCAGCAGATAGCCTCTTTCCGTGTACAAATTCGCGTTGCTAAACAGGTTAATAAGCCATTGATTGTGGATACGCGTGATGTCGCCAAGTTTGTCGCTAATTTAAAAGGAGTGTCGTTAGAGGAGTTGGCGAAAGTCACTACAGATAACTTCTTTAAATTGTTTGCCCACGCCAAAAAGTAATCTAAGTTGCAAAGGTACACAAAGCGAGTTGCAACTATTTTTAAATCATCCCAAAAAGGAAGAGTAGCCGAAGCTACTCTTAATTTATTTTTGTCCGTAATAGTTGCTCAGCTATAATATATCTATTTAACTAATAGATACCGTGCGTCATTATATTTCATCTGAATTAGTAGCTTTATCCAGTGACGGGTTAGTCGTTGAATATAACTCGGATGATCTAATATCAATCATTTCAAACTGTTTTTTAGCTAAAGCTGCAAGCATATCGCGAGTGACAAGCGTAATTCCTTTATCAGAAACACGAAAGCCGTTTGCTATATCCTGCTCTTTATCATAACCAATGGTTAAGCCTGCTGGGATCTTACATTTACTATCGACAATAACACGGCGTAATTTACAGTGCTGACCAACATCGCTACCGTGCATTAAGACCGATTGCTCAATAACACTGTAAGAGTGTGTATGAACATTTGAGAATAACAATGACTTACGAATTGTTGAACCCGAAATGATACAACCGCAGGAAATCGTTGAGTCAACAGCCATTCCACGACGTTGCTCATTGTCAAAAATAAATTTAGCGGGCGGAAGCTGTTCTTGATATGTATAAATCGGCCAGGATTTATCATACAAATCGAGTTGCGGTTCAGGGGCAACTAGCTCCATATTTGCTTCCCAAAATGAATCTATTGTGCCTACATCTCGCCAATAGGGTTGATTTTCACTATCTGGATCTTTAAAAGAAAAGGCAAAAATATTATGCTTTTCGATGATTGATGGAATAATATCATGGCCAAAATCACGGCTGGAGCCTTCTTTCGTATAATCGCTTAACAGCTGTTCGAATAAAAATTC
>JABXKR010000109.1 GCA_013619145.1 Psychromonas sp.
GTTATAAAATGAGCAACAACAAGATAAAACAGTTAACCCCGGCTGCAATAGAAAGCCATTTTCCATTCGCAAATACGGCACAGGCAACTATTTGTAATCTGGCCGTGATGAAGTGTCTAAAAGCGCAAATCAAACTATTAGAAAAAATCGTATTAGCACAAGTTCAATTAACTCAAGATTTTCAACAACTGATCACGATTGACGGTATTGGCAATATTCTCGCGCTCACTATCATGTTAGAAACGGGCGATATTAGCCGTTTCAATAAAGTTGGGAATTACGCTTCCTATTGCCGCTGTGTCAGTGGTGCTCGTTATAGCAATGGTAAAAAGAAAGGTAAAACCAATGCCAAAAATGGTAACAAATACTTAGCTTGGGCTTTTGTAGAAGCCGCCAATTTTGCCATTCGTTATAACAAAACCGTTAAAAGCTATTATCAACGAAAATTAGCTAAAACTAATCAAACGATTGCCATTAAAACAGTGGCACATAAATTAGCCAGAGCCTGTTTTTATGTGTTGCGAGATAAAGTACCGTTTGATGCAGAAAAAGCATTTTGTTAAGAATTTGGCATCGTTCATGAGTTACCCCGAGGGTTGGTATAACCATCAGACCTGATTGAGCCTTGAACGATACCATCTCATTTGTTGTAAAAAGATATGCCCAAGGTTAAAGCCACAACGGGTTGGACGGTTTGAATAAAACCGAGCCATAGATCTGTTAAGTTGCAGAAATAGCTGCAAAGAACTGGATTAACCTTGGCACTAAATAATTACTGAGGCTTATAAAGCCAAGAGCAGTAGCCATACAACATTGCATGACTACACCGCTTTAATTCAGATGGGTGACTGGTGCATATTGACACCAACATTGTGATTTTTAGGTGCGTATTAATAAGCAACAAATTAGCGGTTCATGTACGATTTAAACTTGGTTAAAAAAACATCCAAGGAAACTTGCATATCAGCTTGACCGGAACTAACTAATGGGTGACCCTCAAAACACTACTGTTGATTAAAGCAAAGCTTGGCTAAACTTTTACTGGGAAGACATCTAGCTTACTTCGAGAATGCATATGTTTGTCCGCCGTTGGTTGTTTTACCTCATTTCAGCGATAAGTTACGGTCATAACTAAAGCACCTTGGTTGCTGAGTCACTGGGTCAATAAATTGAAGCTCTTTTGCCAGTAACTGTAATGGTGTTGAATAGTTATCCGCAGATAGTGGCTGCAATTGCGGGTAGTATTTGTCATTTAGTATGGGCCAGCCTAGTGCCTGCATGTGAACACGTAATTGATGGGTTTTACCTGTAACGGGGTTTAATTCAAATAACGCCTTCTGAGTAGATTGTTGCACGCATCGAATCACTGAGTGGCTATTGGCTTCGCCCTCGGTCACACGCATGCAAAACCGTGGTTCGGATTGCACGATACGATTCTTCACTTCCCACTCCTGACCTATAAGGTTTTCACCATCACTAATTTTGGCAATTGCCTGGTAGGTTTTGTGTATTTGTCGTGTTTCAAATAAATGATGGTAACGATGACGGGTGTCTGGGTTAACAGAGAATACGACCAATCCAGCTGTCACTCTATCCAAGCGGTGCAACGCTTGTAGAGACTCAATACCAGTGCTGCGTCGTAAACGATTTTGCAAACATTCATTTACATATTTACCGCCGGGGATCACTGCTAGAAAGTGGGGTTTATAGGCCACTAAAATATGTTGATCCTGAAATATAATCGTTTCCCTGAAGGGGATGCAAGGCTCGTTTTCGACTTCCCTATAATAGTAGATCCGTTGCTGTGCTTTAAAAAGCGATTGTGTCGTTATCAGTGAACCGTCGTGGCGGTGTACCTTGCCATCGGCGATGCGCTGCCGCCAAATATGGGCATCAATATAAGGGAATTTAATGATCAGGTATTCCAACACTGTTGCAACGCCGGGGTTAGTCTGCGGTAAGCTCAGCTTTGAAGGGTGCTTCGAAATTATCATTTAGTGAACCAAATTTGTGACTATAACATGTGCTTATAGGCTGTGGGTTATCCGTTAAAGGTCTATTGTGTTGTGTCCAAGTGAAATTGGCCTCAATTTTGTAAGTTTATGACACGCTTTGCAGGCGTTAGCGAATTATCTGTCTAAGGCGCAAAGGGGCGGATAGACGACACCTGTTACCAGGTGTCGCCCTCCTAAGAACCGTACGTGCAACTTTCACTGCATACGGCTCAAGCCTCCACTAAGGCGTATTATGTTACCCAGAAACCTTACCTTACAAGGCAGCCAAGACCGGATTAAACCAAGTGTTTCTACATTCCTTTCCAAGTTTCCGCTTACTTAAGTAAGCTTCATATTGAGGATCGTAGGGGGTAGCCGCACCTCTGATTTTTACATGTCTTTTTATCGGGGTATGGGCAATTTGAACAAGGTTGAATAAACAATCCATGTTCGCTATTTTCTGCCAACCGTGAAATTGCCATTGGCCTTTACGATTCAGAAAATATTTCCGCGCTATCCAGTGTCTACTTTTGTTTGGATGACGCCTGATCGCCCACCTCCACAGCATCAGGAATATTTGATGGCCTACATAACCGAAGACTTGCTTTGCTACACAATGGCGATAATAGTTCGCCCATCCTCTCAGTTTGGGATTTATTATCTTGATGAGGTCATTCACTGGGATAGTTAGATGTTTTCTGATGAGTTCACGCATGTTTCTCAAAAATGACAGTACATTACTTTTACTCGGTTTAATGAGTAGTTTGCCGTTATACTTTCTGACATTGAATCCCAGAAAGTCAAAACCATCATTGATATGAGTAATATGCGTTTTCTCTTCAGAGAGTGTTAAGCCTCTTTCTTGTAGAAAGTGAATCAGTTGCGGTTTGATTTCATTGGTGAGCACTTCCTTTGAAGTGCCTGTAATCACGAAATCATCGGCGTAACCTATAAAATTGATCTTATTGCCAGTCTTACGAGCGATTGACTTAACCAGTTGTTCTAAACCAGCAAGCGTCAACAACATAAGCGTTGGGGAGATTATCCCACCTTGCGGCGTTCCTTCTGCCGTTTTATAGAATAATCCCTTATCGATAAAACCACACTTAAGCCATTGCTTCAGCATTCTTTTATCCAGCTGAATGTTATCGATTAGCCATTGATGACCAATCTTATCGAAGCAGGCTTTGATGTCGCCCTCAAGAACCCATTGTGCTGAGCCTTTTTTACACAGACACTTAAAGCACTGAGCTATAGCATCAGCGGTGCTACGGTTAGGTCGAAAACCATAGCTGTTTGGGTCGGCGATAGTCTCAGATACAGGATCCAAAGCAGTAAGATGTAACGCTTGTTGCGCTCTGTCTATCATGCATGGAATGCCTAAAGGTCTGAGCTTACCGTTTTTTTTTCGGGATATAGATACGCCTGAGCGGTTTGGCTTGGTAGCCTTTTCTACTCAGTTTATTAACCGCAGCCATACGACGGGCATCGGAGTTCCAGATGATGCCGTCAATTCCTGGTGTTTTACTGCCTTTGTTTTGTGATACTCGTTTAACAGCAAATAATTTTGCTGATTTCGAGTGAGTCAGTATCCATTGCAGAGCTTTTACTTTGCCTTGTTTACCTTCTCTGGTTGCTTTTGCAATGCGCATCTGAAGCTTTAATACTTGCTGCTCGACGGCTTTCCAGTTGATGGATTGCCATTGAGTGCCGTTAGAAGAGGCACTAACTTCATTGGAAGTTATCATTTGCGTTTCTCCTTGAATAAAGTTCTTCAAATCATCTTGCAACGGGAGACCAGCTGGAAGTGGGCTCACTTTCGTGCCAGACATTCGTCTGTATCTGCATCATTACAATGCAGCATTAGCTTTCTCCAGCCTCCTTTACCTGCACCACTATCGGCTTTCTTCGCAGACAGCTTTCCCTATTGGGAGCAATACAGGCTTACCGTGTTCCGCATGGAACGCAATGTCAGGTTAGATGCCCACTCTAATGCGAAGGGATGCTCGATCACGAAAGAGTATATGCCAACCTCTTTCCTACCCTCGTTGCCGTTTTGGCCACAGCGTATTAACCACTTCCGCTGTTTGTCGCATAACGCACCTTACATGGATTCACTTTCATTCATCATACTGACTCCCTAGCACTTACCCGACTTGTGGTTATCAGGAAGAACGTCCTCTCACGATTATTTTCCCGTCCAGTGGACTTTGTTACATTGTCAGACTCGCTACTTTATTCAGAGTCTTAGGGTCATCTGGTGATACAGATGGTTCACTCTTATCGCGGTGAACAGCGTTACATACGACTTCACGTCGCACGGCACATAGCGACTTAGAAAATATCATCAATTACCCCTAAATAAGTGGCCAGAATAACTGTGCCACTTCACACATACACATCCTGATCACTATGGATTAGTTGATTATTTACCATTGGACATGCCTGTATATATTAGTGATAGTGCTTATAGTCTTATGGAAATAGGCAACGTGTATGTCGAGGCTATTATGTTACTGTCTTCATCAGTAGCCACTACAAACGTAGTAGGTTTGCGTGTTGATAGAGACTGGTAGTTGCCTCAGGCAACCACAGCAGAATCTACAAATCTCACTTACCCTGAGATTGACGAAGTGCGTTGAAGGCCGTCACCACATCTTTACTGCCATCACCGGCCTGACGGGCCATCTGAAGGTAGTCCACAAAAGCTTCAGCAACCTTTGACGGCAAACCTGCTGCGGAGAACGCTCCACACAGTAACTCCATACCGTGCAAGTGGAGATCGACACTTGCTTGGTCTCCCGAATAATCCTCGAAACTAATACGTTCTGCAGCATCTTCCATACCATCAAGTAAAGTGGCCATCATGGCTTTGGCTGAAGGAAGAAAGTTGTGCATTTTCATATCGCCGATCCGGTCGGCCCAGGCGGCACCTTCAAAAAAAGCAGCAAGAGAGCCGAAATAGAAACTCCACAGCCCAAGGCCAATCGTGTTGGAGGCCGTCACATCAGCGCCGATAAATTGCTGCGCACCAGCCATCGCAGATAGGGTTTGAGCATGCTGTTCGAAAGCAAGCTTGCTGCCGCTGTATAGCATTCCGGTACTCGGTTTGCCAATAGCGCGCGGATAGCTCAAAAGGCCGCCATCAAGGTACTCTGCACCTTGATTTTGTACCCACTCAGCAAGAGCAGTCGCTTGCTCACCAGTGCCTGTACTCATCATAGCTAAGGTGCGGCCTTTCAGTGCTGTGGCTACTCCTTCTTGTTCTAGGATCGCATGCGCTGCAGGGTAATCCACCACGGAAAGGATGGTCAATGAACTGGCGGAAACTGCCGCTACTGGCGAGTCGGCCAGATTTGCCCCCTCGGCTACCAATACCAGCGCCTTCTCTGCGCTACGATTCCATACAGTAACCTGGTGTCCCGCCTTAAGAAGAGCTGATGCCAGCGCAGAGCCCATTCCGCCCAAACCGATCACTGTTACAGATTTATGTTTCATATTCATAAAATTACCTTTTTGTCTTCAGCTAATATTGATGCCCCATGGCTCTGGGGAAGTTTTTCCCTATTTAAAAATTCAGGAAATCGTCAGTTTTATCTGAAACAGAACCATATATCTTCAGTATGACTTGCTGCCAAATGGAAGCTATGTCTGCTTATAGTCCCGAGTCCATCAGATAACTGTGGCTAAGATTACATTGTAGTATTGGTAATGATAAGATGGGTAATAATGAATTCACTGTTAAGCTAGGCGAAACAATAAGGAGGTAAGCATGAAAGGCTCGCTTTTCAATCAAGTTGATACATTTCTCACTATTGCCCAAGAAGGCAGTATTCGGGGGGCTGCGCGTAAACTCGAATTATCCCCTCCCGCAGTGAGTAATGCCCTAAAGCAGCTTGAATCCCATCTCGGCCTGCCTCTGTTCACTCGGACAACCCGAACAATCGAGCTCACCGAAGCGGGAAAATGTCTTATGGGACAGGCTTCTCCTGCAATGGATGCTCTGTACCGAGCATTAGAGAGCGTTCAGGATCTGAGTCAAGTTCCTTCAGGCAAGGTACGGATAACGGTACCTCGTTTTGCCTATCAACTTATTGTGCAGCCGATTTATGCCGAGTTTTGCTCGCTGTATCCGGAGATTGAGTTGGAAATATCCGTCTCTAATACCTCAATAAATATCATCAAGGAAGGTTATGACGCAGGAATACGCTTCGGTCATCGAATTGAAGAAGGCATGGTTGCACGGCCGTTAATGCCACCAATGAAAGAGGCTCTTTTTGCTACAGCTGATTATCTGGAACGTTTTGGCACCCCCAGCAGCCCGCAAGATTTGCAGCATCATAAATTGATCCAGTACCGCTATATGCCTTCAAATCAGTTAGCTCCCTTGGAATTGAGCGATAAAGGAGAAACGATACGGGTGGCTCCGCCCCTGAGTATGATCGTCAATGATACTGATTTAATGATTGATGCAGCTTCAAAAGGCTTAGGGATTGGGAGAATTGTCGAGCCGATGATCCGAGAAGGTCTGTCGTCTGGTAAGTTGCTCCCCATACTGGAAGAGCACTGGGTTGATTATCCGGGCCTGTATATTTACTTTCCACAACACGCTCAAAAAGCACGCCGGGTTCGAGTGTTGGTTGACTTCCTTTGCCAGAAAAATGCGTCTTTTTTGTGATTCAGGGAAAATTATAAGCCTGTAAGTCGAATTCAGTTCGTCTAAGTTACATCTTGTGACATAAAAAGATTAGTATTCCTACATCATTTAAGCGTCACGGATGCATTCCTCCCTTATGTTTAAGTGGACGCACTATTCGAAAGCACTCATTATATATTTGTTTAAATTCTGTATAGCAATAACTGGCAGAAACGTTATTACTATACAGGTATCCGTTTTTATCCCACCCACTAATCATTTAATAAAGTTACACTGTTGTGGCTGAGTTAAATTGGCCACAATTTTGTAAGTTTCTGGCACGCTTTTGGACCGATAGCGAGTTATCTGTCTAAGTCGTATAAAGGGGCACATAGCGCCTTAGAATTTTTGCCCCATTAATTTGTTGACACTACCCCATTTAAGCTCGCTTTTTCCCAATTATAAGCATCACTAGTTCCTGCTTAGTAATCCATACTATTGAGCAAGCAAGCAAGCAAGCAAGCAAGCAAGCAAGCAAGCAAGCAAGCAAGCAAGCACTCATTGTGTACGCTCAATTTCTCCCAATTATGAACGTAAAAGCCAATTTCTTGTTTAACTAGATATGTTATAACGCTAAGGCTTTATCCCGCCAACTATAGTCAGAGGCAAAAGGCAAAGCGCGGCCCCATTTATCTTGATGACTTGGGCGCAAAGATTAAAGCGGTTTTTTAATATTGACATTGAGACTTGCAAGCAGTGCGGTGGCGTGAGCAAGGTAATTGCCAGTATTGAAGATCTAGTTGTTATTGAGAAGAATCTTTCTCATCTTAATCAGTAGTACCGGACTTTTTACCTGAAGATAGGGCACCGCCTCAACTGGGCTTGTTTGATGGCTAATAAACAATATTTTTCGTAAATGCCTTTGTATGAAACGAGTGGTAGAGTCAACGCTGGACTGTGCCTGCCAATCGGGTAGAAACAGACATAAAACAGGGATATTTACGAAGGAGAATAACAAATTCTGATAAGGGTTTGTCGCATTGGAGTATAA
>JABXKR010000313.1 GCA_013619145.1 Psychromonas sp.
CGTGCAATGGCTACTGCAACTGCGTCTTTTTTATTATCAGCAGGTTTTGCTTCGTTATTTTCGGCCGATGCTGTTTTTTTAGCTTTGGCGCGCGCAATAGCGGCTGCAACTGCATCTTTTTTACTGTTTTTATCAACATCGGCTACTGTTGTTGCTGTATTTTCTGAACTTGCCGCTTTTTTAGCTTTAGCGCGGGCAAGTGCTGCTGCGACTAAATCTTCACCACCATTTATCTCTTTTAACTGTTGTTTACGTTTTTCGGCCGCTTCTTTATGTTTTGCCTGGCGTTCTAATTTTGCTTGCGCCAGTCGCGCTTCGCGATTTTCAAATCGAATTCGTGCAATTTCAGTCTTTTTCGCCTCTTGTTTGGCGCTGTTTATTTCCGCTTTTGCGACGCGGTAATATTCAACTAAGGGAATATGGCTAGGGCAAACAAAAGCACATGCACCACATTCAATACAGGAAGAGAGGTTGTACTCATTTAATTTGTTGTGATCTTTACCTTGTGAGTACCACAAAAGCTGTTGTGGTAATAACTGCGCAGGGCAAACGTGCGCGCACTCACCACAGCGAATACAGGGCATTTCAGGTGGTGAGTCAGGCATCTCCTGCAGGGTCGGGGCAAGAATACAATTACAGGTTTTTGTTACAGGAATATCACCATGGCTGATGGAAAAGCCCATCATCGGACCGCCAATAATCAGTTTTTGCAGGGGTTCAATATTGTGCCAGTATTTATCTAACAGGTATTGAATTGGAGTGCCGAGACGCACACTGATATTGCCTTTCTTTTGAAAAGCATCACCCGTTATCGTTACAATACGCGAGATAAGTGGTTTGCCATCAATAACAGCCTCTTTAATCGCAAAAACGGTACCGACATTTTGCATTACAATGCCTAGCTCAGTAGGGTGTTTGCCAAGCGGTGTTTGCTGTCCGCTTATAATCTCAATTAACTGTTTTTCACTGCCCGATGGATAGCGTGTGGCAATGCTGCGAATAATTATCTTTGTTTGTGGTGTTTTCTGGCTTTTTTGCAGTGCCAGGTTTAACGCTTCAATCGCTTCAGGTTTATTATCTTCAACTGCAATCACAGTTAATGCCGGTTTAAGAATATGCTGCAGAACATGGATTCCGGCAATGATTTCATCGCCATGTTCCTGCATTAAACGATCATCTGCGGTGATATAGGGTTCACATTCAACTGCATTGATAATAAGCAGTTTAATGCCCTCTGGGTGCGTTAGCTTTAAATGGCTAGGGAAACCTGCACCGCCTAATCCGACAATGCCCGCATTCTGAATTTTTTCAACTAAGAGCGGGTTTGCTTGAGTTTTATAATTTTCACACTTTTTATATGCAATGCTTCTATCTAAACCGTCTGTTGCAATTACAACGGATAAAACAGGCTGGCCGGACGGATGAAGATCGGTACGTTTTTCTATGGCACTAATAACACCCGAGCTACTTGCATGCTGCACTACCATTGCAGCATATACTTTCGTTAACGCTTGTCCTTTTAATACCAGATCACCGATTTTAACTAATAGTTCCGGGATGTGACCTTTATGTTCAATAGCAATTACTAAAAAGGGGGGAATCCCCGCATCTCTAATAACCGCTTGATTACTTTGCAGCTTATTTTCTTGAGGATGAATGCCGCCATGAAAAGACCACTGCTTTCCTGATGAGATTTCGGCGAGTTGCTCTTCACTGAGCAGGTTAATAGGTTTTGTTATCATGCTAGCGCTCAGTGCTGGTTTTGGTTGGTATAAGGTTAAGATTCCATTGCCAATTTTGTGTGCTTAAAGCAATCGGGACCATATCAATACAATCAGTCGGGCAAGGTGCAACACAAAGCTCGCAGCCGGTACATTCATCACTGATTACCGTATGCATCTGTCTGGTTGCTCCTAAAATGGCATCAACAGGGCAGGCTTGAATACACTTAGTGCAGCCGATACATTGATCTTCACGAATAAAGGCCAGTAATTTAGGTTTCTGTTCACCTTCTAAATCTTGCGGTTCGATGCCCATACGTTCCGCCAGTTGACGCATCACAGCTTCACCACCCGGTGGACATTTATTAATATCCTCACCGTCGGCAATGGCTTGAGCATAAGGTTTACAACCCGGATAACCACACTGGCCACACTGTGTTTGCGGTAAAATGGCATCTAGTTCTTCAACAATAGGATCGGCTTTTACTTTAAAACGTAATGAGGAATAGCCTAATATAGAGCCAAAAATAGCACCTAAAATCCCGAGTGTAAAAATGGCGATTGCAATACTGGTTATCATCTAGTTTATTCCGTTTGCTTTAATTTATTACTTAATAAGACCGGTAAAGCCCATAAAGGCAAGTGACATTAAACCTGCGGTGATCATCGCAATCGATGCGCCCTTAAAAGGAAGCGGTACATCGGAGGTAGCTAAGCGTTCGCGCATTGAAGAAAAAAGCACTAATACCAGAGAGAAACCGATACCCGCACTAAAGCCGTAAATAATTGATTCGACAAAATCATGATTTTCATTAATGTTAAGCAGTGCTAAACCTAAAATGGCACAGTTGGTAGTGATCAGAGGTAAAAATATACCCAATAAACGATATAGAGTAGGACTGGTTTTATGTATCACCATTTCAGTAAACTGCACCACAACCGCGATCACCAGAATAAAGCTTAATGTCTGCAGATACATTAACTCAAGCGGGAGTAGCAGATAAGTATTCACAATATACGAAAGTGCTGCGGTTAACGTTAAAACAAAGGTGGTCGCAAATGACATGCCAACAGCGGTTTCAACTTTATTTGAAACCCCCATAAACGGGCATAAACCTAAAAATTTTACTAATACGAAGTTATTAACCAGCACTGTACCGAAAAACAGTAAAATATAGTCGCTCATAAGAATTTAATTCCACTACCAATATAGGTGTATTTTGCGGGCCCGAAAGAGCTCGCTATGATAACAATAAAATAGCAGATAATCAGTGGAAAAATAGCAGGATAGGGAGTTATCTTGTTCTGAGTATCAGGCCGAGCCCTGAAATAGCAGTTTCCAAGAGGCTTGGCTGTTATCGAACTGTGAAGTGCATCGTTTTTATGAGCTAATCTACAGCGATAGTAACTACTATCGCTATAAATTCCCACTAAAACAGCTTCCTAAAATTGCAACTACAAAAAATAAAAAACGTAATAAAACAGATGTTTTTTAACACTTAATATTCACCTGAATTGAAATTTGATTTATATCAATACTCAACATATAGTGTTATGTATGATTCGCGTCCACAATATATTGTGTTTTCTGTTTTTTTATTGGAGCCCTGTTATGAAACCTGTTGTTATTAAACGAGATGGTAGCCAAGTCCCTTTTAATGCCCTACGTATCGCTGAAGCCATTTTAAAAGCATCAGGTGCAGCGCGCTGTAAAGGTGTTGATGCATTTGCTATTGCTAATGAAGTTGAGAGCCAATTACAAGGCCAGGTTGAAGTCGATATTCATGATATCCAAGATGCGGTTGAAGTGTGTCTGATGCAAAGCGGTCATACAGAGCTTGCCCGTGTTTATATCGAATATCGTCATGACAGAGATGTGGCGCGAGAGCGTAAAAGCCAACTTAACAGTGAAATTTATGGTCTGATTGAACAGAGCAATGCTTCACTACTTAATGAAAACGCCAATAAAGACAGTAAAGTGATTCCGACACAACGTGATTTGCTGGCAGGTATTGTTGCTAAACATTATGCTAAATCACATATTTTACCGCGTGATGTTGTGCGCGCTCATGATAAAGGTGAACTGCATTATCACGATTTAGATTATGCCCCGTTTTTCCCTATGTTTAACTGTATGTTAATCGATATTAAAGGGATGTTTACCCAAGGTTTTAAAATGGGTAATGCAGAAATTGAAGAGCCGAAATCAATCTCAACGGCAACAGCAGTTACAGCACAAATTATCGCCCAGGTAGCCAGCCATATTTACGGCGGCACCACGATTAACGGCATCGATACTACGCTTGCGCCTTATGTATCTAAAAGTTACCAAAAACATTTAGCAACAGCAGAAGAGTGGGGCATTGCTGAACCGCAAGCTTATGCAACGCAGCAGACAGAAAAAGAGTGTTTTAATGCATTCCAATCTCTTGAATATGAAGTCAATACACTGCACACAGCAAACGGACAAACACCTTTTGTGACTTTTGGTTTCGGTTTGGGTACAAGTTGGGAAGCACGTTTAATTCAAGAGTCAATCTTCAAAATTCGTATTGCCGGTTTAGGTAAAAACCGTAAAACGGCTATTTTCCCTAAATTAGTGTTTGCGATAAAAGATGGCGTAAACCATAAAAGCACAGATCAAAATTACGATATTAAACAGCTGGCGCTAAAATGTGCTTCAAAACGTATGTATCCTGATATTTTAAACTTTGATAAAGTGGTTGAAGTGACAGGCTCATTTAAAACGCCAATGGGTTGCCGCAGTTTCTTAGGCACTTACGAAGAAAACAATGAACTGATCCATGACGGTCGTAATAACCTTGGTGTGGTAAGTCTTAACTTACCTCGCATTGCCTTGGAAGCAGGTGGTGACGAGCAAGCCTTTTACAAATTATTAGATAGCCGTTTAAATATGGCTAAAAAAGGATTAGATACACGTATTGAACGTTTATCTGAAGTAAAAGCGAGTGTAGCGCCTATTTTGTATATGGAAGGTGCTTGTGGTGTACGTTTAAAAGCTGATGATTGTGTTGCTGAGATCTTTAAAAATGGCCGTGCTTCTATCTCACTCGGTTATATCGGTTTACATGAAGCAATTAATGCGCTGCACGGCTCTGATGGTCATCTGTTTGATGATAAAGAGAAGCAGGAAAAAGCGATTGCGATGATCCGTTACTTAAAACAAGCAGTGGATCGTTGGACAAAAGAGACGGGTTACGGCTTTAGCTTATACTCAACACCTTCTGAAAACTTATGTGACCGTTTCTGCCGTTTAGATGCAAAACAGTTCGGTGTTTTAGAAGGCGTAACTGACAAAGGTTATTACACCAACAGCTTCCATTTAGATGTTGAAAAATCAGTAAACCCTTACGATAAACTGGATTTTGAAATGCCTTACCCTGAAATCGCCACCGGTGGTTTTATCTGTTACGGCGAATATCCAAATATGCAGCATAACCTTAAAGCGTTAGAAGATGTCTGGGATTACAGTTATTCGCGTGTGCCTTACTACGGCACCAATACGCCAATTGATGAGTGTTATGAGTGTGGCTTTAATGGTGAGTTTGACTGCACCAGCAAAGGCTTTGTCTGCCCGAGTTGCGGTAATTCTGATTCAGAAAAAGTAGCGGTTACCCGCCGTGTCTGCGGTTATTTAGGCAGCCCGGATGCACGCCCGTTTAATGAAGGTAAGCAGGAAGAGGTTAAGCGTCGCGTTAAGCACCTTTAGATTATTGCCATTTCGTCCTATTTTATTGTCAAAAGTGCTCATTTATACTTATAAACTGCGCGCTTTTTGCTCAAACTAGAACGAAATGACTGCTATCTGAATAGTTACATTAATCCAATATCTTGTAAAAAACACCCCGCATACAGTGGGGTGTTTTTGTTTTAGGAGCCCCGTATGAATTACAGTAAATATTACCCGATTGATGTCTTAAATGGTGAGGGCACCCGTTGTTCCCTGTTTGTTTCCGGCTGTATTCATAACTGCAAGGGCTGTTATAACCAGTCCACCTGGTCGCCTGATGCCGGCGAAC
Source organism: Psychromonas sp. (assembly GCA_013619145.1). Classification (GTDB taxonomy): domain Bacteria; phylum Pseudomonadota; class Gammaproteobacteria; order Enterobacterales; family Psychromonadaceae; genus Psychromonas. The sequence goes on from JABXKR010000313.1 coordinate 5,762, forward strand.
TGTTTACCGATCAGCTTGCCGAACAAATTATTAAAGATCTTAACGATACCCGTATTAAACGACAGGGGTTAACCCTGTCGGGTGGCGATCCGCTGCACCCTGCGAATACCGAACAGGTATTAAAGCTTATTAAACGTGTTAAAGCTGAATGTGCCGGTAAAAATATCTGGATCTGGACTGGCTATCTGTTGGCAGATCTGAATCCTCAACAAAAAGAGATTGTGGATCTGATTGATGTGTTAATTGACGGCAAGTTTATTCAGGAGTTGGCTGAGCCAAACCTGCAATGGCGCGGCAGTTCTAATCAGGTTGTTCACCGTTTTGATAAAAACTCCAGCTAAATAATCTCAACTCGGGATAAGAAAATCGATACAGTGCAGCTATTTTTAGCTGCTTCTGCGTTAAATCAGCCAGCTATTGCACTAATTGAGGATGCGGGCTGTAATGCTTTTTAGATAACAGTTATTGGCCGGATTTTCGTCGTAACTGCTGCGAGTTCACCCTCGAATTATGGTTACTCTGCAGTCAGCTTTTTTCTTCCTCATCATATTGACTTAGAGAGTAATTTGATTTATGTGGATCAATGCCTTGGCTTTCAAACTCTTTCTGAGTGATCTCATCTTCCCGGTATTTGGAACAATGCGCACCAATATCATAGCGCTGATAGAGCTTATTATCTCTCTCCACCACTCTCATATCGCTTCCACCTTGGTATAAAACTTTATCCATATTTAAAGTCCCCGAGTGTTATTGTATAAAGTCAAAAGTATATTGATCAGAAAACACCGGATCAAATACTTTATTGGCGATAACCTATACGGTCAATCAGGGCTAAATTGATTACTCCGCCTTTGCTGATCAGGTTCTTGACATTCTTAATCAGCATTAGTTGATGAAAATGCTGAGCAGATGACTAGGCTGGCAATGATTTTTTATAGTTTAAACGGAGTTGCGATGTATTTAATAAGAGTAATGTCAGCCATTATCTGTTCGCTTTTTATAATCACTTCAGCCTGCGCGGAAAACAGGGCGCGTGCTGTGTACGAAAAACCTGGCAGTGCAATTGAAGCTGTAATAAAAAAAGAGCTTAAAACATCTGACAGCATTGAATCGGTAGTGACATTGATCAATGAAAATTTTCATCTCTCAGAGCCGCTTGATATTGTCTTTGGTGGTGAAGAGGGCCCGCTTTATGACAGCGAAGAAAACAAAATTCTTATCCCATACTCCTTTGTGCAGGAGGTGAAGCAGCGATTTATTGCTGCAAACTATTCAGAAACAGGTGTAAGCGCGACTGACGCAACACTGGATGCCTTGATGCATACCTTATTTCATGAGCTGGCCCACGCACTGGTCTTTATGTATGAACTGCCCGTGGTTGGAAAAGAGGAGGATGCAGCAGACGGGCTTGCCACCGTATTGCTGATTGATCTGTTTGAGGACGGACAAGAGATATCGATTAGCGCGGCAGACTTGTTTGATTTGGAGAGTGAGGATATAGAGGAGTTTGCAGAAGGAGATTTCTGGGATGAGCACAGCTTGGATATCCAAAGGTATTACAGTACGCTCTGTTACGTCTATGGCAGCGGTCCTAATAAGTATGCTTACTTATCGAAGCAAGCTGATTTTTCCCAGGAGAGAGCCGAGCTTTGCATAGAAGAGTATGAAAACAGATCAAAGAGTTGGATTTTATTACTTAAACCATATTTCAAGAATTATGAGGTAAGCCAGACAAGTCGTTGTAATTGATCCGATCTAGTAGACACCCTAATTTAACAAGGAGATACCTGCATATAAAACAGGGGTAAACTATCGATCCTATACTTAACATTTAGCGCTAATGAATAATAAGGTCTACTTGGAGGCATAGTTATGAAACGTTTATGGTTAGTATTATTTGTTTTTTGTTCATGTAATCTGGTTGCTGATGACATATCTAAACTTTATGAAGATAAAGAAAATCTGCAGTACGATGATCTCGTGGTTGATGTTAAAGGGTATAAAGTCCCTACGCAAGCAGCGTTTAAAGGTTGGATTTTATTAAATCACGCCGAAGATAAAATACAAGGTATCGCGGATTATTTCCGTGCTGAAGGCATTGAGGTGAGCATGCCGTTGTATTTGATATTATTGCAAGGGACCGACTGGGTGATGAATAACACCTCTTTATTTACCCTGCCGAATAAAAAACATCTGCCTGATATGGTTAATACGATTAAATTTATTCAGCAGTATATTGAACCAGAAATTGGCATTGTTATCCCAGTATCTGGTGAGCGTACCTCTATTTATAACAATAATGCGGGGGGAGCGGCTCGCAGTAAACATCTTAATTTTTGTGCCTTAGATATGGTGCCTCTTGAAGATATTAATCGCCAGGATTTACATAAAAAACTTAATGCTATCCACAAAAAATACGGCGCTAAATATAAAGTAGGGTTAGGGTTATATTCTGGTGTGCGCTTTCACATTGATACTTGTGGATACCGTGCCTGGTAAGGATAAAACGCTATATATTATGCTATGGAATACCTTTATGGGTAATAAATACAGGTATTCCATATAATTATTCTGTACATCTATCTGATTTGTGGTGTTGCTTATTACTCAAGTAGAGGAGTGGCTCTCAAAACAGATGACTGTGAGCGCTTAACAATTGCTCAAATCAATTATTACCTCACAGCGCTTGTCTTTATTCTTAAGCACTGATTGCACTATGCTCCATGAAATATTAATCTACTCCTGATAGGTTGTTTCGGCCGAAAATTAAATTTTTCCTAACTTTATTAAATAAGACTAGACTTAAAGATGAGCGATAAAAATCCCCCTCAAACAGGTAATGAATCAGCAACGATTGAGCGATCTGAAACAAGACTGGTTCCACCCTCTATGTATAATGTGTTGTTACATAATGATGATTATACGCCGATGGATTTTGTGATTGATGTGTTGCAGTGCTTTTTCCGCTTAGATAACGAATCTGCAACCGAAGTTATGCTCAATGTTCATTATAAACAGGTCGGTATTTGTGGCACATTTACAGCCGAAATAGCAGAAACCAAAGTGGCACAAGTAATGAATTATGCGAAACAAAATGAACATCCTCTACGATGTTCGATGGAAAAAGAATCATAAATATGGCAAAAGTTCGCTCAGTAATTAACTCTCCAGGAGGCGTTTATGTTAGATAAAGCGTTAGAAAACAGTTTAGATTTAGCCTTCCATTTTGCCTTTGAAAAATCGCATGAATTTATGACGGTAGAGCACTTGTTGCTTGCTCTATTGGAAAATGATGAAATTAAAACATTATTAACGGCATGCTCTGTTGATCTGGTATCTCTACATATCGAGATTGTTACATTCTTAGAAAGCATACCTTCAATACCTGAAGTACAAACACAAAAGATTGAAATTCAACCAACTATTGCTTTTGAACGTGTTTTACAGCGCGCTATTTTTCATGTGCAGTCATCTGGCAGTACCGAAGTATCGGCCGCTAGTGTACTGGTTGCTATTTTTAGTGAGCAGGAATCTCAAGCAGTCTTTTTCTTGAAAAAAGCACATCTTTCCCGCTTAGATGTGGTCAATTATATTTCTCATGGCATCACTAAGTCGGCGGATTCGGCTCCTGAGTTTTTTCAGGAGCAAGTAAACAATGAAACTGTTATTGAACAAACAGAAGAGATGCCTTTTACCATCAATTTAAATGAACAGGTCGAGGCTGGCATTATTGATCCGCTTATTGGACGTGATAAAGAGGTCGAGCGTTGTGTGCAGATTTTATGTCGTCGCCGTAAAAACAATCCGTTATTAGTGGGGGAAGCGGGTGTCGGTAAAACGGCTATTGCTGAAGGGCTGGCGTATCGTATCGTTAATAAAAATGTACCTGATGTTATTGAAGATAATATTATTTATTCGCTTGATATGGGCGCGTTGCTGGCGGGAACAAAATACCGAGGTGAATTTGAGCAGCGTTTTAAAACGGTATTAACTCAACTGGAAGAGCAAGATAATGCCATTTTATTTATTGATGAAATTCATACCATTATCGGAGCAGGGGCGGCAACGGGGGGGCAGCTTGATGCGGCCAATTTATTAAAACCATTATTAAGTGGCGGTAAACTACGCTGTATGGGCTCGACGACTTATAAAGAGTTTGGTCAGATCTTTGAAAAGGAGCATGCATTGGCGCGACGTTTCCAAAAAGTCGATGTGCTTGAACCCTCAATAAAAGAGACCGGACAAATATTATTAGGTTTACGCTCGCGTTATGAAAAGCATCATCAAGTTCGTTATACCAATAAAGCCTTAATGGCCGCTGCTGAACTTAGTGCAAAATATATTAACGATCGTCATCTTCCTGATAAAGCGATTGATGTGATCGATGAGGCGGGCTCGCAAATGCGTTTACTGCCGCCAAGTAAACGTAAAAAAACCATTGGTGTATTAGAAATTGAAAGCATTATAGCTAAAATTGCACGTATCCCACAAAAATCGGTGACCAGTTCAGATAAAGAGTTAAAACCTATTGGCTCATTCCTTTTTGCCGGGCCGACAGGTGTGGGTAAAACAGAAGTAACACAACAGCTTGCTAAGGCGATGGGGGTGGAGCTTTTACGTTTTGATATGTCAGAATATATGGAAAAACATACGGTTTCTCGTCTATTAGGTGCGCCTCCCGGTTATGTCGGCTATGAGCAGGCGGGGTTATTAACTGATGCGGTTGTTAAACATCCTTATGCGGTTCTGCTTTTAGATGAAATAGAAAAAGCGCACAGTGATATATACAATATTTTATTGCAAGTTATGGATCACGGTACATTAACTGATAATAATGGCCGCAAAGCGGATTTCCGAAATATTATTTTGGTGATGACAACCAATGCGGGGGTTCGCGAAACGACTAAACAAAATATTGGTTTTAAAGATCAAAAAGACTCGCATAAAGTGATGGATGAAATAAATAAACTATTTTCTCCTGAGTTTCGTAACCGTCTGGATAATATTATCTGGTTTAATCATCTTGAATTAGATGTTATTTATCAAGTGGTTGATAAATTTATTGTGCAGCTACAAGCGCAATTAGATAAAAAACAGATTTCACTAGAGGTCACTGAAACTGCGCGCAATTGGTTAGCTGAGCAAGGCTATGATCGTGCGATGGGGGCACGTCCGATGGCTCGTCTGATTCAGGAAAAACTGAAAAAACCACTTGCTAATGAGATCTTATTTGGTGAATTACAAAATGGTGGCAGTGTCACAGTTTCGTTTGATAAGCAGAAGCAGGGCATCATCTTTGATTACGCTAAAACGTTAGCATTGAGTTGATTGTTTTTATTTAGTTTTCAAAGAGCAATAAAAAACCAGCTTCAAGCTGGTTTTTTATTGCTCTTTTAAGTGTGCTTAAAAGAGTGATATTCAGTGCGCTTAAAAATTAACGAGCACGGAATACAATACGACCTTTAGATAAATCATAAGGTGTAAGTTGAACTGTTACTTTATCGCCAGTCAGAATACGGATGTAGTTTTTACGCATTTTACCTGAGATATGTGCAGTAACCATGTGACCATTTTCTAACTCTACACGGAACATTGTGTTAGGCAAGGTATCTAAGATTGTGCCTTGCATTTCAATACTATCTTCTTTTGCCATTGGCGATGGATCCTTTGTATTTTATATATACCCAAATTTATTGGGTATGGTTGTAATTTCAATCGGCGCATAATGCCAGAATTATCGAATAGGGTAAAGGATTGTTGCTTATTTATTAAGCCACTTATGGTAATTATAGCAAGTAAATAGCCAGTGAATCAAAATAGGGCAGTTTAATTAAAATTCAACCACTGCCCATCTATAAATCGCTGGTGGGGATTGAACTGCGTTTTGTAATTCATCTTCTGGCAGTTTTCAATATAGTACCCGAGATATAACCAATCAATATCAAATTCCTTGGCTAATTTTAATTGGCTTAATACGGCAAATTTTCCAAGAGAGTAGTCTCGATAATCGGGATCATAAAAACAATAAAAAGCGCTCCAGGCTTGGTTTTTTTTGCTGTTCACCTGATCTGTAACACTGACCGAAATTAACTTATCTTGATCATAAATTTCAATAAACAGCGTTTTATTCCAGGTCGATTTAATAAATCCCTCATATTGATCGGTTGACGCCGGAAACATTGGCCCGTCAGAGTGGATTTGATTGATGTAACGTTGGTACAAGTTGAAATATTGTGTTTTGGCAACTTCACTTATTTCAATACGGAATTTTTTGTTTTTATTAAACAAACGTCTCTGACTGCGTGACTTTTTAAACTGCTTAATAGAGATGCGTAGTGATTGGCAGGCTTGGCAGTGAGCGCAGTGCGGGCGATAAACTTGATCGCCACTACGACGGAAGCCGTTTGCCAGTAAAGTAGGGTAAAAATGCTGTGCATTGATTTGCGGTTCAATAAGCATAATCAGTTGCTCTTCATGATCCGCTAAATAGGAACATGGAAATGCTTTTGTGATACCGACATTTAATGAGACTGTTTGAGTGGACAAATTCTACCTATTGCTGTTGCTGGTGATAAATAAACCTTACTAAATAAGTCGGTCTTTGTTACAGTTTTATAGGAAATATTAACATTATCAAAGGATATTAAAAATGAACGTGCAAACAATAATAGAAAAAAAAATCACAGATAATGTATCGGTTGATTTCTTAAATATTGAAAATGAAAGCTATCGTCATGCTGTACCTGCAAATTCACAAACACACTTTAAAGTGATATTAGTTAGTGAAACTTTCGAGGGAATGCCGCTGATTGCACGTCACCGTTTAGTGAATAAGCTCTTAAATGAGGAATTGGCAGGGCCAATTCATGCTCTCGCTTTACATACCTATACCCCAATACAATGGCTTGAAAAAAATAGAACAGCTCCGGATTCAGGTAACTGTTTAGGTGGCGGGAAATAATAGCATTTTAATAAAAAACGCAATTTAAATACCTTAAATTTTCTGTTTTATAGGTTGGGATAATGCTCTTTTTTTAAAGAATGTTAAAAAAAAGTATTTATGTAAATTTATTTCACATAAAAATTTGAACTAGAATCACTAACCCTGCTCTTTTCATATAGTAATTTCCCCTTTTATAATGGTATTATTCGCGAGAATTTTTTAGTCTGTTTGTTATCTGGTTGTTAAATTTATTAAGCAGTCAGAAAGCTTATAATGTTTTTATGCCGCAAGGCATCTAACTTTTCTTCCCGTAAACATAGTGCAAGAGAATATGATTACTATAAAAAAAGGACTGGACCTTCCAATTTTAGGAACACCAGAGCAAGTGATTCAGGATGGTCCAACCATCACTGAAGTCGCTATACTGGGTGAAGAATATGTGGGAATGCGTCCGTCAATGGCTGTTAAAGCCGGAGACACAGTAAAAAAAGGTCAACTTCTTTTTAGTGATAAGAAGAATGCTGGCGTAAAGTTTACCGCTCCAGCGTCTGGTGTAGTTAAAGAGATTAACCGCGGTGCAAAACGAGTTCTGCAGTCAGTTGTTATTTCTGTTGAAGGTCAGGAGAGTATCTCTTTTCCAAAATATGAAAGCGCGCAGTTGGCAAGCATTGAACGCAGCGAGATTGTCGCAAACTTGGTTGAATCTGGTGCATGGACAGCGCTACGCACTCGTCCATTTAGTAAAGTGCCTGAAATTGCAGCAGTACCCGCTTCTATCTTTGTCACCGCGATGGATACCAATCCTTTGGCTGCAAATGCCGAATTAATCATCAATGAAAATCAACAAGCATTTAGCGATGGTTTAGCACTGTTATCGCAATTAACTGCGGGCAAAGTTTATGTTTGTAAAGGTGAGTCAAGCTTACCCAAGTCAACACTGGCAAATGTAGAAGAGAAGCTGTTTTCTGGTGTCCACCCGGCAGGTTTACCTGGTACTCATATTCATTTCATTGATCCAGTGTCAATCAGCAAACAGGTATGGTCAATCAATTACCAAGATGTTATTGCATTCGGGTTACTGTTTACCAGTGGTGAGCTTTATGTCAGTAAAGTTATCTCACTGGCAGGTCCTGCGGTTAAAAAACCGCGTCTATTACGCACGACAATCGGAGCATCAATTGCCCAGTTAACTGCAAATGAGTTAATTGCAGGTGAAATTCGCACAATTTCCGGTTCTGTATTATCTGGCACAACAGCAACAGCTGCTCATGCATTTTTAGGACGCTACCATAATCAGGTGTCAGCGTTAGTTGAAGGTTATGAGAAAGAGTTATTTGGCTGGGGTGTACCTGGTGGTGATAAATTCTCAGTCGCGAAGATATTTATCTCTGCATTAAATAAAGCAAAACGTTTTGCTTTTACCACTTCAACAGGTGGCAGTAGCCGCGCAATGGTACCAATCGGTCAATATGAACGTGTTATGCCGTTAGATATTTTACCAACTATGTTATTACGTGATCTCATTGTTGGTGACAGTGATGGGGCGCAAACATTAGGCTGTTTAGAGTTAGATGAAGAAGATTTGGCATTATGTACTTATGTTTGCCCTGGCAAGTATGATTACGGCTCAATCTTACGTGATAATCTAAGTAAAATTGAAAAGGAAGGCTAAGCATGAATCTTAAGCATTTACTTGAGAAAATGGAGCCGCATTTTGAAGCGGGAGGCCGTTTTGAAAAGGGCTATGCTCTGTTCGAAGCAACGGCAACCTTTTTCTATACCCCTGGACTTGTAACTAAAGGGATCACTCATGTACGTGACGGTATTGACCTTAAACGTATGATGATCTTTGTTTGGTTGGCAACTTTTCCTACTATGTTTTTCGGTATGTACAATACTGGTATTCAAGCAAACGAAGCTATTATTGGCGGGTTTTCTGCATTAGATGATTGGCGCGTAGCGATTCTAAATATCCTTGGCGTAACCATGGGATCTGGTGCCGGATTATTCGATAACCTTCTCTTTGGTGCAATGTACTTTGTTCCAATTTATGCCGTCACATTTATTGTTGGTGGTTTCTGGGAAGTATTATTTGCAACTGTACGTAAACATGAAGTCAACGAAGGTTTCTTCGTTTCTTCTGTACTGTTCGCATTAATTGTTCCTGCGACGATTCCGCTATGGCAAGTGGCTTTAGGTATTACCTTTGGTGTGGTTGTTGCTAAAGAGATCTTTGGTGGCACCGGGCGTAACTTCTTAAATCCGGCTTTAGCTGGTCGTGCATTTTTATTCTTTGCATACCCGACTGATATTTCTGGTGATGCGGTCTGGACTGCGGTAGATGGTTTCTCTGGAGCAACATCTTTAAGTGTTGCTTCACAAGGAGGCTTAGATGCAATCGCACAATCAGGTTTAACTTGGATGGATGCCTTCCTAGGCAATATGCAAGGTAGTATTGGTGAAGTGTCTACATTGGCTATTTTAATCGGTGGTGCATTTATTGTTATTACCGGTATTGCATCATGGCGAATTATTGGCGGTGTGATGATTGGTATGATTGCTATTTCAACACTGTTTAATTTTATCGGTAGTGATACCAATAATATGTTTGAACTGCCTTGGTATTGGCATTTTGTGATGGGTGGTTTTGCCTTTGGTATGGTCTTTATGGCAACGGATCCGGTATCAGCATCATTTACTGATAAAGGTAAGTGGGCGTATGGTATTTTGATTGGTGTGATGGTTGTACTTATCCGAGTTGTCAATCCAGCGTTCCCTGAAGGTATGATGCTGGCAATTTTATTTGCTAATCTGTTCGCGCCACTATTTGACTACTTTGTGGTACAAGGAAATATCAAACGGAGGTTGTCTCGTAATGTCTAATCAACAAGAAACATTCGCCAAAACAATATGGGTGGTACTAGCTGTATGTCTAGTCTGCTCAATTATTGTAGCAGGGTCTGCAGTTGGCTTACGCTCAACACAGTTAGCCAATAAAGAAAAAGACAAGCAGAGTAATATTCTTGCAGTTGCGGGTTTAGAAACCGATAAAACGATTGCTGAAATATTTGCAACTAATATTCAAACCAAGTTAGTTGATTTATCAACGGGTAATTTTGTTGAAAATATTGATGCTGCAAGCTACGACCAACGTAAGGCAGCTAAAGATCCTGCAAAAAGTATAAAACTGAGTGCAGAGCAGAATGTAGCTAAAATAGGTCGTCGTGCCAATCTTGCGACTGTTTACTTAGTATCTGATGATGATGGTCAACTGCAACGTATTATTTTACCTGTTCATGGTGCTGGTTTATGGTCAACTATGTATGCTTTTGTAGCAATCAAAGCAGATGGTAATACTATCGAAGCATTAACTTATTATGATCAAGGTGAAACTCCCGGGCTAGGTGGCGAAGTTGAGAATTCTCGCTGGCGTTCACTTTGGGCCGGTAAGCAACTTTTTGATGCACAAGGTAAACCTGCAATTAAAGTTATTAAAGGCCACGCATCTGCTGATTCAAAACATGAAATTGATGGTCTGTCTGGTGCAACGCTTACCAGTGTCGGTGTAGAGCATACATTTACGTTTTGGTTAGGCAAGCAGGGTTTTGGAACGTTTCTTAGCAAAGTTCGAGAAGGAGCGCTAAACAATGGCTAAATCAAATGAATTAAAAGCGGTATTAACATCGCCAGTTGTCAGTAATAACCCAATTGCACTGCAAATCTTGGGTGTATGTTCGGCATTAGCGGTAACAAGTACATTAGAAACTGCATTTGTTATGACGATGGCAGTAATATTTGTAACTGCGTTTTCTAATCTGTTTATCTCAATGATTCGTAACCATATTCCAAATAGTGTGCGAATCATTGTACAGATGGCAATTATTGCATCATTAGTAATCGTTGTTGACCAAGTATTAAAAGCATATGCTTTTGCTATCTCTAAACAGTTATCTGTTTATGTTGGTTTGATTATTACGAACTGTATTGTAATGGGACGTGCGGAAGCATTCGCAATGAAAAACAGACCATTCCCAAGCTTTATGGATGGTATTGGTAACGGTTTAGGTTACGGTTTCATTCTTATTCTTGTTGGCGGTTTCCGTGAGTTATTTGGTTCCGGTGCACTGTTTGGTATCGAAATTTTACCATTAACCTCGAATGGCGGTTGGTACCAAAGTAATGGTCTGTTACTGCTTCCTCCGAGTGCGTTCTTTATCATTGGTGGCCTTATTTGGGTTATTCGAACCTTTAAACCTGAACAAGTTGAGCCAAAGGAGTAATTTAAATGGAACATTATCTTAGTTTATTTGTGCGTTCTATTTTCATTGAAAATATGGCACTCGCTTTCTTCCTTGGTATGTGTACATTCCTGGCTGTTTCTAAGAAAGTTAAAACGTCAATGGGTTTGGGGGTTGCGGTTATTGTTGTACTGGGGATCTCAGTACCTGTTAACCAGATCATCTACTTTAATCTGTTAGCGCCTGGTGCATTGGCGTGGGCTGGCCTTCCTGAAGCAGATCTCAGCTTCTTAGGGTTTATCACCTTTATTGGTGTGATTGCTGCATTAGTACAAATATTGGAAATGGTGTTAGATAAATACTTTCCAGCTTTGTATCAGGCATTGGGGATTTTCCTGCCACTTATCACTGTTAACTGTGCCATTTTTGGTGGCGTAGCCTTTATGGTACAGCGTGAATATGATTTAGTTGAATCGGCTATTTACGGTATTGGTAGTGGTGTTGGTTGGACATTGGCAATTGTTGCATTAGCGGGTATCCGTGAAAAAATGAAATATTCAGACGTGCCTGATGGTTTGCGTGGATTGGGTATTACATTTGTAACGGCTGGATTAATGGCATTAGGTTTTATGTCATTCTCTGGTATTCAACTGTAATTCTTGCTCTCTTAGGTTAAATGTAATTTCGGGGGCTAAGTCCCCCTCAAAACAAGGAAAAAGTCGATGGAAATATTTCTCGGCGTTGCCATGTTTACCATTATCGTTCTTGCTTTGGTTGTTATTATTTTGGCAGCAAAAGCAAAACTGGTAAGCACAGGTGATATCACAATCTCTGTTAATGATGATGCAGATAAAAGCATCACTACACAAGCTGGTGACAAACTACTTGGCGCACTTGCAAATGCGGGTGTTTTTATCTCTTCTGCCTGTGGTGGTGGCGGTACATGTGGCCAGTGTCGCGTTAAAGTAAAATCAGGTGGTGGTGATATTCTACCGACAGAGCTTGATCATATTACTAAGCGTGAAGCTAAAGAGGGTGAGCGTTTAGCATGTCAAGTTAGTGTTAAAGAAGACATGAGTATCGAATTACCTGAAGAGATCTTTGGTGTTAAAAAGTGGGAATGTACTGTTATCTCTAACGATAACCAGGCAACCTTTATCAAAGAGCTTAAGCTGCAAATCCCTGATGGTGAATCAGTGCCGTTTAAAGCTGGTGGTTACATTCAAATTGAAGCGCCAGCTCACCATGTTAAATACAGTGATTTCGATATCGAAGAGCAATATCGTGGTGATTGGGAGCATTTTGGATTCTTTAATTTAGAATCAAAAGTGAATGATGAGACGATCCGTGCATATTCTATGGCAAACTACCCGGATGAAGCAGGATTAATCTTGCTTAATGTCCGTATCGCCACACCTCCTCCGCGCGATCTGTCATTACCCTGTGGCAAAATGTCTTCATATATATTTAACCTGAAAGAAGGTGATAAGGTCACCATTTCCGGGCCATTTGGCGAGTTCTTTGCTAAAGAGACTGAAAATGAGATGGTATTTGTTGGTGGTGGTGCCGGTATGGCGCCGATGCGCTCTCATATCTTTGATCAGTTCCGCCGTTTAAAAACTAAACGTAAAGCGAGTTTCTGGTACGGCGCGCGTTCAAAACGTGAAATGTTCTATGTGGAAGATTTTGACAGTATCGCAGCTGAAAATGAAAACTTTCAATGGCATGTTGCTTTAAGTGATCCGCAACCTGAAGATAATTGGGATGGTTACACCGGTTTTATTCATAACGTGTTATATGAGCACTATTTGCGTGATCATGAAGCACCAGAAGATTGTGAATACTACATGTGTGGTCCTCCAGTGATGAATGCGGCTGTTATTGCAATGCTTAAAGACTTAGGCGTTGAAGATGAAAATATCATGCTTGATGATTTTGGTTGATATTGATGATTAAACCATTAATTAAATGGCTAGCCCTAATCGGGCTGGCCTTTTTTGTTTCATCATGTGCTAAAACTGAGTCAAAGGTTTTGCATATTCAGGGACAAACAATGGGCACATATTATCAAGTTAAATATGTGCTATCTGCTAACCAGCAAAGTAAGGCAAGCTTGTCTATTGACGCGTTACAAGCACAGATTGATCAACGACTGGAGTTAGTAAATGATCAGATGTCGACCTACCGTGTTGATTCTGAATTATCTCGCTTTAATCAAGCTCAAGAATCGTTAATTGTGTCTGATGCAACGCGTTATGTTGTTGAGTCTTCACTAACTTTGTTTAAACAAACAGATGGTGCCTTTGATATTACCGTGGGCCCCCTAGTTAACCTTTGGGGCTTTGGTCCTGATAAAAAGCCAAATAAAGTACCTTCTGAGCAGCTGATTGCTGCAAAACGCAAAATGGTCGGTAGTCAGTACTTATCTGTCAATGCAAACAGGTTGATTAAGTCGATACCTGAGCTGTATCTGGATCTATCTTCGATAGCGAAAGGTTATGGCGTTGATGTGATTGCTGAGTATTTACAACAATTGGGCATCAATAGCTACCTTGTGGATATTGGCGGGGAGTTACGTGTTAATGGTTTTAAACCAGCTAATAAGCAATGGACTTTGGCTATTGAGCGTCCTGTAGCAGGGCAAAACGTACAACGTTTAATACATATTGGAAATAATGCGATTGCCACCTCGGGTGATTACCGTAATTATTTTGAATCTGATGGTATTCGTTATTCGCATACTATTGATCCTAAAACTGGAAAACCGATTAATCATAAATTAGTTTCAGTTACTGTGATTAATAAAAGCAGTATGCTCGCAGATGGTTTAGCTACTGCAATTACTGTGCTTGGTCCTGAAGCGGGACTGCTATTTGCCAAAAAACAGCAGATACCTGCGTTTTTATTAGTTAAAGAGGGCGATGATTTTATCGAATATTATACCTCTGAGTTTGAACCTTATTTCCTTGAGGAAAAATAATGATCTATTTTATTGCGACTTTTGTTGTTTTTTTAGTTGTGATCGTGGCAATGGCAATTGGTTATATTTTTAATAAAAAAACAATCGGAGGCAGTTGCGGCGGGCTTGCTTCTGTGGGCATTGACAAAGAGTGTGACTGTCCTGAGCCTTGTGATAATCGCAAAAAAAAGAATCAAGAAGCAGAGCGCGCTGAAAAACTAAAAAGCGAAGAGCGTATTCTTTAAGTAACTATAAAAAATGGGGATTATCCCCATTTTTTATTTTTTACTCTTTTGTAACCAACGATCTAATGCATTGGCAAATGTTTGTTTTTCTTTATCGCCAAACTTATTTGGTCCTCCACTAATCTGCCCTATACTTCGCAGCTCTTCTGCAAAATTACGCATGGCCAAGCGTTGACGAATATTCTCTTCTGTATAAAGTTCTCCGCGAGGGTTAAGAGCAGTAATACCTTTTTCTACAATTTCAGCCGCTAATGGAATATCCTGAGTTATCACTAAATCGTTTAGTTCAACATGTTGACTGATATAGTTATCAGCCACGTCAAAACCTTGAGCAACCCGTACTGTTTTAACGAGGGGCCGTGTTGGCACTGGTAAAGGACTATTGGCGACAAAAACAAGTGCTGTATCTGTGCGTTGACTCGCCCGTAGAACCATCTCTCTTACTGCCACAGGGCATGCATCTGCATCAATCCAAATTGTCATCTTTTTTCCTTGCGCTATAGATAGCCTGTAAATATAACATTTAAGATATTAGTCTGGCTGATATTTGTTAGATCAATTTTAAATTCAGATAAAGAGGGGATTTTTTTTGCAAAAAGTTTATTTTTTTATCAAATAGAAGTTGACAGCTATTTAAAGCCGTATATAATCTTTACCAGCTTGAAAGTTCGTTTTATATTTATGTACAATGTTCCGTATTATGTACCGAATCCTATACTTCATAAGTAATAGCAACACTTCTAGCCAAATGCCTTGATTTACAAGGTTAAATTACTCAAATTTAATAGGATATTATTATGTCTACAACTACTGGTACAGTAAAATGGTTCAACGAATCTAAAGGTTTTGGTTTCATCGAGCAAGAAAATGGTCCTGACGTTTTCGCACATTTCTCTGCAATCGCAAGCACTGGTTTCAAAACTCTTGCTGAAGGCCAAAAAGTACAGTTCACTGTAACTCAAGGTCAAAAAGGTCCTCAAGCAGAAAACATCGTAGCTCTTTAATATTGCTTCGATGAGCTTTAATTAGCTCATTCTGATTGAACAAGAGGGTAAGTCAATGACTTACCTTTTTTATGCCTGTAAGAAAATTCCTGATAGTTTAAATTCATATTTTACTCCGCTTTCCCCCTAATTTTGCCCTTATTTTATGTGATCTGTATTTTGTGTATAATGCACAAAATTAATGAAATATTTTAGCTGCCTGGAGAAATAAAATGCGTTTGTGTGATACCCATATCGAAGAATATTTAGATGCAGGGAAGCTAGTCATCACCCCTAGGCCACCACAATCAGCCATTTCCGGTGTTAGCGTTGATATCCGCTTAGGTAATGAATTTCGCGTGTTTAGTGAGCATACAACACCTTATATTGACCTTTCCGGTCCTAAAAATGAGGTTTCAGCGGCGCTCGATAAAGTGATGAGTGACGTGATTGTCATTAAAGAAAGTGATGCCTTCTTTCTGCATCCTGGTGAACTGGCGTTAGCCGTTACTTACGAAGATGTAACTTTACCTTCTGATATTGTTGGTTGGTTAGACGGCCGTTCTTCACTTGCTCGTTTAGGCTTAATGGTTCATGTGACCGCACATAGAATCGATCCGGGCTGGTCGGGTAAAATCGTTTTAGAGTTTTATAATAGTGGTAAATTACCACTGGCATTACGTCCTAAAATGACCATCGGTGCGTTGAATTTTGAGCTGCTATCTGCGCCGGCGGCAAGACCATATAACAAGCGTACCAACGCTAAATATCAAGAGCAGCAAGGTGCTGTCGCAAGCCGAATTAACCAGGACGGTTAATTTTAAAACAGGTTCTCTATCCTGGTTGTGAAATCCATACTTCCCTGTTTCTTTGCGATAGTGGTAAAACAACGGTAAAGGTACTGCCTTTACCGATCTCACTGCTGACTTTTAATTCTCCATTATGCTGATGAATTATTGAATAGCTAATAGATAAACCAAGCCCTGTTCCTTTACCTAGTGCCTTGGTGGTGTAAAAAGGGGTGAAAATATCATCTAATTTATCTTCCTCTATACCTGATCCCGTATCAGATACTTCAATATATAGCTTCCCCTGTTTATCATGTGCTTTGATGAAAACTACTTTTGCTTCACTGTGCTCAACTGCATCTTTTGCGTTTATTAGTAAATTAACCAATACCTGTTCTATTTGTATCTTATTACAAAAAATTGCAGGCAGTGAGGAGGGTAAGACCTGTCTTAATTCAATATTTTCTTGTTTGTACTGGTTAATGATAATATTGATAACGCTATCGAAAATATCTGCAGGCTGCTCATTACTATAATTGTTTAACTCACTATCACGGCCAAAGCTTCCAACCTGTTTTACTATTTTTTCAATCCTATCTACCTGCGATAAAATTGCATGAAAGCTCTTTTCAACGAGTTGGTAGTTTTCTTTTATTAAGTTGTCATTACATAAGTCAGCGTGAATACAGATAACTTGTAAGGGTTGGTTAATCTCATGTGCAATACCGGTCGCTATCTCTCCTAATGAAGAGAGTTTGTTGGACTGTATTAATTTTGATTTGTTGGCTTTTACATCTTTATTCACTCGTTGTAACTGTTTTTGCTGCCTGGTTATTTGTTGTTTTAACTGTTTATTGCGCAGCAGTAGATAAGCGAGTAGAGCCAGTAATATGGATGCAGATAAACCTGTATATGCAATATATTGATACAATTTGTGCTGATGATTTGACCACACCATTAATTTCCAGTTATGAGCAAAGATCGGAATAGAAAATTGTTCGTTAACTTGGTTGATAGGAACAATTTTCGGTAAGATAGAAAATATGGTAATACCATTTTCAGATAGAGAAAATGGATGATCCAGTTGGAATGTGCGTACTTGATGAGTTAACAGTTTACTTAGGTTGAATGAGACTTCTAAATAGGCAAATAATCCTTGCTTTATAAAGATCGGGATGTGTAAATAAACCGCAGTTTCATTGTTTTTTAAGGCAAAAGGCGGGCTCATAAATAGTCTATTAATTTCTAGCCTGCTGAGGCTCGTAGGTAAGTAACTGCGGTACTTTGCTTGCTGTGTTGTTTCGATTTTATTTTCAAAACTAACATAATTCTGTTCGGCAATGGTTAAACGCTTTTGCTCTGTGAAATCGTAAATTTTTATTTCGTTAATATAGGGATTCAGGCGCTTTATATTGTTTATATCTGCTATCCAACGGTTATTTATTTCAGCAATTGAATGCCAACCTTGCGCGGTTATGTGTAATTGTTCTGCGTAGCTTGTAAGCTGTTGTTGGATGTTGTGACTAATTGTTTGGCTTTCTGCGTTTACATCTTGGTGGAGTGCGTCAAGCTCTTTTTCTTGATAATGTAAGCTCACAAGATAAGTAAAAAATAAACAAATAAGAAAGACGAAAATACTATATAGATTCGATTTCAACTTAGTTCCTTATCTCTGTATAATATTAAGACTAACCAATTTATGCATAATACTTTAAAAATAATCAAATTATTTAATGCAAACTAACGTTTTAAAAAAATAACTCAAGGAATTAAGATGTCAGAGCAAGGTTTTACAACAAAGATAGTGCATTCGGACCGTTTATTAAATTTAGAATATGGCGCTGTTCATGCTCCAATCCATAATTCCGTCCCATATGGTTTTGACGATGTACAAGGTTTGATTGATGTTTTTCAAGGCCAGCCAGGTCATGCTTATGCGCGTCAATCAACGCCAACAACTGATGCCCTGCAACATAAAATTTGCCAAATGGACAATGGTTATGCAAGTTTAGTTTTTGCCTCGGGGATGGCTGCTATTGTAACCACTTTTTTAACGTTATTAAAATCAGGCGATCATCTGATTTGCAGTCGTTTTTTATTCGGTAATACCAACAGTGTTATGGGGACGCTGCAAAGCTACGGTATTGAAATAACATTAGTTGATGCGACCAATATAGACGAAGTAAAAGCAGCAAAACAAGCTAATACACGTATGGTTTTTGTTGAAACGATTGCTAACCCTGTTACACAAATTAGTGCATTGGAAGAGATTGGTGAATTTTGTGAAACTGAAAAGCTAGTTTATGTTATCGATAATACGCTGACTTCAAGTTTCCTGTTTGATGCAACAAAAGTAAAAGTCAGCTTGATTGTTACTTCGCTTTCAAAATATGTTGCAGGACACGGTAATGCGCTAGGCGGCTCTGTTACTGACAGTGGTTTGTTTGATTGGCAAACATATCCAAATATTTTTTCTGGATACCGTAAAGGTGACAGTAAAATGTGGGGCATTAACCAAATCAAGAAAAAAGGACTACGTGATATGGGCGGTTGTATGAGCTCACAAACAGCTCACCTTATTTCTGTTGGTAGTGAAACCATGGAGTTACGTATGGAGCGTCAATGTAATAACGCATTAGCGCTAGCTGAATTTTTAGAGCAGCACCCTAAAGTTGCAAAAGTTTATTACCCAGGTTTAGAAAGTCACCCACAATATGACGTTGCTAAACGTTTATTTAAGAAATTCGGTGCGATTTTAAGTTTTGATCTAATCGAAGGTGAAGATTGTTGTGAGCTGCTTAATAAATTGAATATCGTTATCAATGCAACGCATCTTGGTGATAACCGTACATTAGCTTTACCCGTTGCACCTACAATTTATGGTGAAATGGGCTTAGAAGTTCGTCAAAAAATGGGTATCAGTGAAACTATGGTTCGTTGTTCAATCGGTATTGAAAATACAGAAGATCTCTTAGCCGATTTTAAACAGGCACTTGCTTAATTCAAGTTAGTAACCGTAAAAAAAAGAGACCTTGCGTCTCTTTTTTTGTTTGCGAGCATCTATGAAAAAAATAATGGCTATTTTTTTATTGTTTTATATTTCAACCTCAGTTGCTGAAGCGATCACGGATCATGAATTAAAAATAGTCGGCCGATCGTTAGCTAACTATGAATTATGCAGTGATATCTCTTCTGAATTAGAGGATAAGGCGATGTTTCATTATTACAGGGAAATGTATAACGATAGTCTGCGTGATATAAAAGCTTATCAAACAATACAGCGCGAGATCATTATTAACGAACAGCAAAAAAGTGCGATTAAACTAGCTAAAATAGACAGGAAAAATTTTGGGGAATTCTGTTTAAGCCGTTTTGATCTTTTATCCAGAAAAATGCAGGAGAAGAAGTTAGTAGGTAAATAAATGCCGTTACGATAGCAACGGCATCCATTTAATTAATAATTAAAATTCGTCATCTGATTTTTTGATTGTGCCGTAAATATTTAAGGTATTATCTTCATTACTTTTTATTTCTACTGGCACCTTAACTTCTTGTTTAGGTGTTGATTTTGGGGCTTTGGCCATTGTTGTTTTGGGTGCCTCAGCAACAGCTTCAGCGTTTTCTTTTTTCGCTTCAGCTTTTTTTACGCGAATAATATTACCCGCTAATTTGTAGCCGTTTAACGTTTTCATTGCCGTTTTTGCTTCACCTGCTTTTGGCATTTCCACAAAACCAAACCCTTTTGATTTACCTGTGGCTTTATCTAATACCAGAGCGCATGACTGTACGGTTCCATGTTCGACAAATAAGCTTTTTAATTTTTCTTCAGTTGTTGCAGTTGCGAGGTTACGTACTAGTAATTTCATGGGGCACCATTTTGATATTAAATAATTTCGAGTCGGTTATATTAACAGGTATTTATCTTTATTTCTGTTTGTTATCAACAGATGCGGATAAAAGTCAGTTTTAAAGGCTATGTTCGCTGTGTGCAGAAGAATGAGGGGGGGATAATCTTCATTTGCAAGTGGTTTGGCAATTTGCAAAATGTTACAATGTACGACTCGCTTTATAAGCAGACTAAATCTATTTGGAAAATCATATAATGGCAGACGCTAAGTTTTTAGAAGCCGTCAACAGCAGACGTACCTTCGCTATCATCTCTCACCCGGATGCGGGTAAAACAACCATCACTGAGAAAGTACTTTTATTTGGTAACGCGCTGCAAAAAGCGGGTACCGTGAAAGGTAAAAAATCGGGTCAGCATGCAAAATCAGACTGGATGGAGATGGAAAAAGAGCGTGGTATCTCTATTACAACTTCTGTTATGCAGTTTCCATATAATAATGGTTTAGTTAATCTCCTTGATACACCGGGGCATGAAGATTTCTCTGAAGATACTTACCGTACTTTAACCGCGGTTGATTCCTGTTTAATGGTTATTGACTCTGCAAAAGGTGTGGAGAAACGTACTATTAAATTAATGGAAGTTACCCGCTTACGTGATACGCCAATTATTACCTTTATGAACAAATGTGATCGTGATATTCGCGATCCAATTGATTTGATGGATGAAGTGGAAGATGTATTAAATATCGCTTGTGCACCGATAACTTGGCCAATTGGTATGGGTAAGGAGTTTAAAGGTATTTATCATCTGCTACGTGATGAAGTGATTTTATATTCATCAGGTCAAGGTCATACCATTCAGGATAGCCGCATTATTAAAGGGCTTGATAACCCTGAGCTTGATGAAGCACTGCCAGATTATGCAGAAGAATTACGTGAAGAGATGGAATTGGTATTAGGTGCATCCCATGAATTTGATCTGGAGCTGTTTTTAAAAGGTGAATTAACACCTGTTTACTTTGGTACGGCATTGGGTAATTTCGGAGTTGATCATGTGTTAGACGGCCTTGTTGAATGGGCACCAAAACCACTTTCACGCGTTGCACGACAGCGTGTTGTTGAGCCAACAGAAGAATCGTTTTCCGGTTTTATTTTTAAAATTCAAGCGAATATGGATCCAAAACATCGCGATCGCATCGCCTTTATGCGTGTTTGTTCAGGAAAATATGAAAAAGGCATGAAAATGCGTCATGTACGTACTGGAAAAATGGTCAGTATTTCTGATGCGGTTACCTTTATGGCAGGAGATCGTACTGCTGCAGAGGAAGCTTATCCTGGTGATATTATTGGTTTACATAACCATGGTACGATTCAAATTGGTGATGCTTTTACCAGCAATGAAGAGCTGAAATTTACCGGTATCCCTAACTTTGCACCGGAGCTGTTCCGTCGTATCCGTTTAAAAGATCCACTGAAACAGAAACAGTTATTAAAAGGTCTTATGCAGCTTTCTGAAGAGGGGGCCGTGCAAGTCTTTAGGCCACTGCGTAGCAATGATCTGATTGTTGGTGCGGTTGGTGTGCTACAGTTTGAGGTGGTTGTACAGCGCCTTAAATCTGAATATAAAGTTGAAGCGCTGTATGAAGGTATTAGTGTTGCCACCGCTTTATGGGTCGATAGTGATGATCCTCTTAAATTCGCAGAGTTTGAGAAAAAAGCGTACGATAATTTAGCATTAGATGGCAGTAATAACCTAACTTATGTTGCGCCAACTATGATCAACTTAAACCTTGCGATTGAACGTTACCCAGCGGTTAATTTTAGAAAAACACGCGAGCATTAACTGCAACGTTTCTTATTTCGGGCATAAATACAAGTTTGTATTTATGCCCGACTTCCTACCAGGCTTGCTGATTTTTCATCTTGAAGTAACATGGGTATTAATATACTTTTTACTGGCTCTAAGCCCTAGGTGAACAGATGTTTATTGATAGTCACTGCCATTTAGATTTTCCCTGTTTTACTGTGCAACGTGATCTACTTTTGCAGCAGCTACAGGAAAAAAAAATTACCAATATTATTATTCCCGCGACACAAAAAAGCAGTTGGAGCGCTATTCAGAAGTTATGTTTGAATCATGCGCAGTTATATTATGGGCTGGGAATTCACCCGCATTTTCTTGATAATTTCCACCAAGATGATTTTCAGGTGTTAGAGCTGTTACTTAAAAGTAGTGAAAAGCAATGTGTGGCAGTAGGGGAGATAGGTTTAGATAAATATGCCGACGCTGATTTACAGCTTCAAGAAACTGTTTTTATTAGACAATTACAACTAGCAGAAAAGTTTGATTTGCCTATTATCCTGCATGTGGTTAAAAAGCAAAGTAGGGTGCTGCAAATATTAAAAACGCAAAAATTCACTCAGGGTGGTGTATATCATGCATTCTCGGGTAGCTATGAAGTTGCCATGGAATTCATTAAACTAGGTTTCAAGTTTGGTATTGGCGCTGTGGTAACTTATCCAAATTCCACAAAAACTAAACAAACGATTAGCCGCTTACCTATTGAATCTTTATTATTAGAAACTGATGCGCCAGATATGCCGCTTTATCAGCAGCAACAAAAGTACAATTCCCCGCTTAATTTATTGACCATTTTTGAGTCATTAGCATTGTTACGAAATGAGTCTAAAAGTTGTTTAGCTACGCAACTTATTAAAAATACTAAGACCATTTTTTCCTTAAATAATGACTAATGGTCAAAATAAGCGTAGAATAATCGCCTTTTTCAAGTACAACTTCTAGCGAATATAAAGGTGATTTTTAATGGTTATATATCCAATGACAGCCAAAGGCGCAGGAATATTACGATCTGAACTCGAGCAATTAAAAACAGTGAAACGCCCTGAGATTGTTAACGCAATTGCCGAAGCGCGTGAACACGGTGATTTAAAAGAAAATGCGGAATACCATGCAGCCCGTGAGCAACAAGGTTTTTGTGAAGGTCGTATCCAAGATATCGAAGCTAAATTATCAAATGCTCAAATTATTGATGTCAGCAAACTATCCAATAACGGAAAAGTTATTTTTGGTACAACTGTAACAATTGTCAATATTGATACCGATGAAGAAGTCACTTATCGTATTGTGGGTGATGATGAAGCCAATATTAAGGATAATTTAATTTCGGTTAGTTCACCTATTGCGCGTGGTTTAATTGGTAAAATGGTAGATGACGAAATTGCGATTGAGACTCCGGGTGGCACAATTGAATATGAAATTATTAATGTGCAATATGTTGCATAATATTTAATTAGCCCCATAAAAAAACCCAGTTGAACTGGGTTTTTTTATTTGCGCTTTGACGGAATAAAACCACTATGTGGTTAATACTCGTTGATACAACCGGCAATAACTATTTACGTGGCAGTTCAATCTTTTTATTTTCGCTTGGACGGAATAAGACCACAATATGACCAATTTTGGTGATATTAAGTGCTTCTGTCTCACGTACAATGGCATCAATGATTAATTGTTTCATTTCACGATCATCGGTCGCAATTTTAACTTTAATTAACTCGTGGAAGTTAAGTGCATTCTCAATTTCAGCGAGAACACCTTCTGTTAAGCCATTTTGACCAAGTTGTACAATAGGTTTAAGACTATGAGCAAGGCCTTTTAAGTGCTGCTTTTGTTTATTTGATAATTTCATACAAATTTCTTTCATTAAGGGTTGAAAACAGGACATTCTACCCTTAATTAATAACCTTTACTATTTTGATTGTTATTTATCCTGTTTATTCATTACAAATGATTGGATAGTGGCAATATCGAGGAACAAATTAATGGGTAAAAAAGTCAATTCGGGCGAATCTAAACCTGGCGTATTGAAAAAAAGTAGTTCGTCAAGTTCTAAACGCTGGATGCAAGAGCATGTAAATGATTTTTATGTAAAAGAAGCGAATAAAAAAGGGTTGCGTTCACGTGCTGTTTTTAAGCTTGAAGAGATCAATAATAAAGATAAATTGATTCGTTCAGGAATGACAGTGGTTGATCTTGGCGCGGCTCCGGGTAGTTGGTCACAGTGGGCTGTTGATACCGTGGGGTTAAATGGTAAAGTCATTGCCTGTGATATTTTGCCGATGGACTCAATTGCTGGTGTTGATTTTTTACAGGGGGATTTCCGTGAGGAAGCTGTCTTAGATGCTTTATTAAATCGAATTGGTGATCATAAAGTTGACGTGGTGCTTTCCGATATGGCCCCTAATATGAGCGGTAATGCCGCTATGGATCAACCTAAATCAATGTATTTAGTCGAGCTTGCTCTTGATATGTGTCGCTCTGTTTTAGTCAAAGATGGAAGTTTTATTGTTAAAGTATTTATGGGGGCTGACTTTGATGCATTTATGCTGGAAGTGCGCAAAATGTTTAAAACAGTCAAAACCCGCAAACCTGACTCCTCGCGCGCACGTTCGCGTGAAGTATATTTAGTAGCGACGGGTTTTAAACAGCAATAATGTATCTTCTAGCTATTAATAATGGCTTTTGCGATTAACTGTGTTGGTTAATTATATTTACTAGCGACAGGTTTTAAACTGCATTAATGTATCTACTCGCTTGTAGATGTGGCTATTAAATGACTTTTACGATTAACTGTGTTGGTTAATTATATTTACTAGCGACAGGTTTTAAACTGCATTAATGTATCTACTCGCTTGTAGATGTGGCTATTAAATGACTTTTTCGATTAACTGTGTTGGTTAATCATATTTACTAGCGACAGGTTTTAAACTGCAATAATGTATCTACTAGCATGTAGATCTAGCTATTAATAATGACTTTTGCGATTAACTGTGTTCGCAAATTATATTTACTAGCGACAGGTTTTAAACTGTAGTAATCTACAATCTAAATTTTTATTTCTTAACATGAGGTTTACATCTTGAACGATATGGCAAAGAACCTGATATTGTGGTTAGTCATCGCAGTAGTATTGATGTCTCTATTCCAAGGTTTTGGAACAGATGAAACAAAACAATCCCAAATCGATTACACATCATTCGTCAAAGAAGTTAGCCAAGGGCAGATTCAACAAGTCCAAATTAACGGACAAGAGGTCAAGGGTGTAAGAAGTAATCAAAGCCGTTTTGTTACTTATATTCCAGCACCAGATCTGGATCTGTTAAACGATCTGATAAAAAACAACGTACTAGTAGAAGGTACACCACCCGAAGAAACAAGTTTCTTAGCCTCTATTTTTGTTTCTTGGTTCCCTATGTTGCTATTAATTGGCGTGTGGATTTTCTTCATGCGGAATATGCAAGGTGGCGGTAAAGGTGGGGCAATGTCATTTGGTAAAAGTAAAGCCAAGCTGATGGGTGAAGACCAGATAAAAACAACTTTTACTGATGTCGCAGGTTGTGATGAAGCGAAAGAAGATGTTAAGGAGCTTGTTGATTACTTAAAAGATTCAACAAAATTCCAAAGACTGGGAGGCCGAATTCCGACTGGTGTATTGTTAGTTGGTCCACCGGGAACAGGTAAAACACTACTGGCTAAAGCGATTGCTGGTGAAGCAAAAGTACCTTTCTTTGCTATTTCAGGCTCTGATTTTGTTGAAATGTTTGTTGGTGTTGGTGCATCTCGTGTGCGTGATATGTTTGAGCAGGCAAAAAAATCAGCACCTTGTATCATTTTTATTGATGAAATTGATGCTGTTGGTCGCAAACGTGGCTCAGGTGTCGGTGGTGGTAATGATGAGCGAGAGCAAACATTAAACCAATTGTTAGTAGAGATGGATGGTTTTGAAGGTAATGAGGGTATTATCGTGATTGCTGCGACTAACCGTCCTGATGTGCTTGATGCTGCTTTATTACGACCGGGTCGTTTTGATCGCCAAGTGGTGGTTTCTCTACCAGACGTTCGTGGACGTGAACAGATTCTAAATGTTCATATGCGTAAAGTGCCACTTGCCGATGATGTGCAAGCTAGTATTATTGCGCGTGGTACTCCTGGGTTTTCTGGTGCAGACCTTGCAAACTTAGTTAATGAAGCTGCTCTTTTTGCCGCTCGTGGAAATAAACGCACTGTTGATAAACTGGATTTTGAACAGGCACGAGATAAGATCTTAATGGGTGCAGAACGTCGTAGTTTAGTGATGCGTGAAGAAGATAAAGAATCAACCGCTTATCATGAAGCTGGGCATGCAATTGTGGCTAAATTAGTGCCGAAGCATCATCCTATTCATAAGGTAACGATTATTCCTCGTGGTCGCGCTTTAGGTGTGACGCAATTTTTGCCTGAAGGTGATCAGATCAGTCAAAATCGCATTGAATTAGAAAGCAGTATTTCTGTTGCATACGGTGGGCGAATTGCGGAAGAGCTTATCTATGGTCTTGATAAAGTATCTACCGGTGCTTCTCAAGATATTAAACAAGCATCATCAATTGCCCGTGCAATGGTCACTGAGTGGGGATTCTCTGAAAAATTAGGCCCTATTTTATTAACAGCTGATGAAAATACACTGCGCTCTAATGTTGTTTCGCATGAAACTGGTAAAATTATTGATGATGAAGTTAAATCCTTTATTGAGAAAAATTACCAACGTGCCGAAAAAATATTAACCGATAATCTCGACATATTGCATGCAATGAAAGATGCGTTAATGAAATATGAAACGATTGATAGCAATCAGGTTGATGACTTAATGGCTCGAATTGAAGTGCGCCCACCATCAGATTGGGATGATGAAGACGAGACTAAAAGTGAAGCAACTGAAGAAAAAACTGAAACGGTTATTGATAGTCGCGAAGAAGCATCAGCAGTTGATATTGAAACTGAAGAAAAAAAAGACGATAAATAATAAACCAGGAGTTTATTAAATTTATCATTTAAAAACCTAAGCTTGCTTAGGTTTTTTATTATCTCCTCTTTTATTATCTGCTCTTTTATTATTGAGAGAAAAAATGCAACTGCGTAGTAGAAATAAAGTTTTAGATTTAACGTCACCTAAAGTGATGGGAATTTTAAATGTAACACCCGACTCATTTTCTGACGGTGGTTTTTTTGCCAATATTGATAATGCCTTAAAACAAGCCGCAAAAATGGTTGAGCAAGGTGCGACTATTATTGATATTGGTGGCGAGTCAACACGACCTGGCGCCGATGATGTTTCAGTTCAGAATGAACTCGATCGTGTTATTCCGATCATTGAAAAGATCAATAGCAACTTAGATTGCTGGATCTCTATTGATACAAGTAAAGCAAAAGTGATGCAGGAAGCAGTTAATGCGGGCGCAGATCTAATTAATGATATACGCGCATTGAGTGAAGAAGGTGCGTTAGAGGTGGCTGCAAAGGCAAATGTACCTGTCTGTTTAATGCATATGCAAGGTGCACCTCGCACCATGCAAAGTGCGCCTGAATATGGCAACCTGCTTGAAGAGGTAAAACACTTTTTATTACGACGCGCTGATATTTGTATCAATGCAGGTATAAAAAAAGAAAATATTATTTTAGATCTCGGATTTGGTTTTGGTAAGCAGATTAAACATAATTTTCAATTATTAGCAGCAACTAAACAGTTTGTTACATTGGGATATCCTGTGTTGACCGGCGTTTCGAGAAAATCAATGTTTGGTCAATTATTAAATCGTGATATAAATAGCCGTCTTGCAGGGAGTCTCGCGGGCGCTTTAATAGCTGTTCAGCAGGGATCGCAAATTATTAGAGTACATGATGTCGCGGAAACGGTTGATGTCATCAAAGTTTTACAAGAAGTAAACTCATTCAAAGAATAAATTTTTAAAAAATTGAGAAAACTATGAAGAAGAAATATTTTGGAACTGATGGTATTCGCGGCAAAGTCGGTGCCTCTTTAATTACACCTGAATTTGCCTTAAAACTGGGCTGGGCGGCAGGACGAGTTCTTGCTAAATCGGGTTCAAAAAAAGTGTTAATCGGTAAAGATCCGCGTATCTCTGGTTATATGCTAGAGGCTGCATTACAAGCGGGACTCACCGCTGCTGGTTTACGACCAGTATTGATGGGGCCTATGCCAACACCTGCTGTTGCTTATCTAACACGTACTTTCCGTGCGACTGCGGGTATTGTGATTAGTGCTTCTCATAATCCATATTATGATAATGGTATTAAGTTTTTCTCTGATCAAGGTACAAAATTATCGGAAAAAATTGAGCTTGAAATTGAAGCCGAGATTGATAAAGAACTTAAATGTGTTGATTCAAGTGAGTTAGGTAAAGCCTCTCGAATTGATGATGCAGCGGGCCGTTACATTGAATTTTGTAAAAGTACTTTCCCATCTAAATACAATTTAAGAGGTTTAAAAATTGTTGTCGATTGTGCAAATGGTGCAACCTACCATATTGCGCCATTAGTGATTAATGAACTTGGCGCAAAAGTTATTTCAATGGGGGTTGAGCCAAATGGCGTTAATATCAATTTGAATTGCGGTGCAACTAGTATGCAGGCACTCTCTGAGCGAGTTGTTAAAGAGAAAGCTGATTTTGGTATCGCTTTTGATGGTGATGGCGATCGCGTGATGATGGTTGATCACACTGGTTATATTTTAGATGGTGACGAGTTACTGTATATTATTGCCCGTGATAAATTGCGTACAGGTACACTTAAAGGTGGTGCAGTAGGCACTAAAATGTCAAATCTAGGTTTAGAGCAAGCTTTAAAAACTTTAGGTATTCCATTTGAGCGCTCAGATGTGGGCGATCGTCATGTTATGGAATTAATGAAGAAAAATGGTTGGTCGATCGGTGCGGAAAATTCTGGCCATGTTATCTGCTCAGATCATTTAGCAACCGGTGATGGTATTGTTTCCGGTCTGCAAGTGATCAGTGCGATGCAGGGCAGCCGTATGACACTAAATGATTTACGACAAGGTATGAAAAAATATCCGCAAATATTAGTAAATGTACGTTTTAATAATGAAATCGATCCGCTGCAAGATAAAGATGTAATGTCTGAATTTGAACGTATTGAACAGTTATTGGGAGATCGTGGTCGTGTACTATTACGTAAATCAGGTACTGAGCCAGTATTTAGAGTAATGGTAGAAGCGGATGAAGCAGAAGATGTTGTCCGTGGTTATGCGCAAGCTATTGCTGATAAAGTAAAAACGTAAAGAACAGAAGTGAAATAAAGCACAAGTGGAATTGCAACTCTTTGTATGAATTTTGAGCGGTTGAGTGATGAATTGCTGAAAAGAGATAAATTGTCTGTATATTCTCTTGTGGTTTTCTTGTCTTTTGGGTAATATTCGCCCGCTTCTTTAATGGAGCATAAAGAAGTTTTTCTGGAAAAAATTAGGTATATTCTTATGTATGAGATGCTGTTAGTTGTTTATTTAATTGTTGCAATTATTTTAGTTGGATTTGTATTAATTCAACAAGGTAAAGGTGCTGGTATGGGGGCATCATTTGGCTCGGGCGCTTCAAATACAGTATTTGGTGCAAGCGGTGCGGGCAACTTTATGACGCGCACAACGGCTGTCCTTGCTGTTATGTTTTTTGTCTTAAGCCTAGTGTTAGGTAACCTTTCAACGAATAAAGTATCGGCGGATGAAGCATTTTCTGATCTGACTGTTGATGAAGTTGTTGAGCAGCCTGTTGAAGTAGATACTTCAGACCAAATCCCAGAATAAGCTACATAATCTAAATTACGCGGATATGGTGGAATTGGTAGACACGTAGCCTTGAGGGGGCTATGACTTCGGTCGTGAGAGTTCAAGTCTCTCTATCCGCACCAATTGTTTTGCTATTGTTGATAATAGCGATTGCTTAGAAATAGTTAAGTCGTTATAATCAACGGCATTCGATACTCTTGTTAGAAAAGAGTATCATGTCCGATTTTTCGGACAAATGAATGAAGCTCCAATTTATTGGGGCTTTTTTGTTATTTAGGAAGTTGAAATTTACTTTTCAGCTTTACGACATGACAATTTATTTTTGTTTTTAACAAACATAAGTTGTTAATTAAATAGGGCTATATGCCCTTTTTTTGTTTCTGAAAGGGGATAGGTTTGGCAAGTTTAGAAGAACGTTTAACAGCAATGTTTAAACCAAATGTTGAAGATCTTGGCTATCAATTAGTCGGTATTGAATATATTCGCGCAGGCAAACATTCAACATTGCGCGTTTATATTGATCAAGAAGCAGGCATTTTAGTTGATGACTGTGCAGCGGTAAGCCGTGAAATTAGCGCACTAATGGATGTTGAAGATCCAATTACTAATGAGTACACACTTGAAGTTTCATCTCCAGGTTTAGAACGTCCTCTTTTTTCTGCCGAACAATATGCAGCATTTATAGGCTCCGAGGTAAAAGTGCAATTAAGAATGCCGATTCAAAATCGTCGTAGATGGAAAGGTATTATCTCGTCAGTTGACGGTGAAATAATTTGTGTAAACGTTGATGGTACAGAAGAGCGTTTTGCACTGAGTAATATCCAAAAAGCGAATATTGTTCCAAAATTTGATTAATTAAGGCGATACAGATGAATAAAGAGATTTTACTTGTCGTAGAGGCAGTATCTAACGAAAAAGGTCTTCCACGTGAGGCTATTTTTGAAGCATTAGAAAGCGCGCTATCGATTGCAACTAAGAAGAAATATGAAAACGATATTGAAGTACGCGTAGATATTGATCGTGAAACGGGTCAATTTGACACATTTCGCCGCTGGTTAGTGCTCGAGAAAGATGCTGAAATGGAAAATCCATGTCAAGAGATGACTTTCGAAGCGGCTGAATATGATAACCCTGAGATTAAAGTGGGTGAATATATTGAAGATGAAATTGAATCGGTAACATTTGACCGTATTACTACACAGACTGCGAAACAGGTTATTGTACAAAAAGTACGTGAAGCTGAACGGGCACAAGTTGTTGAGCAATATGCAGAGCAAGAAGGTGAATTAATCACGGGTGTGGTTAAACGCATGAATCGTGACAATATTCTGCTTGATTTAGGCGGTAACGCTGAAGCTGTTATTTTCCGTGATGAGATGTTACCACGTGAAAACTTCCGCCCGGGTGACCGTCTGCGTGGTCTTCTATTTGCAGTTCGTCCTGAAGCGCGTGGCGCACAGTTATTTATGACACGTACTCAACCGGAAATGCTGACTGAGCTATTCCGTTTGGAAGTGCCGGAAATCGCTGAAGAGATGATTGACCTAATGGGGGCCGCTCGTGATCCTGGTTCTCGTGCAAAGATTGCTGTTAAATCAAATGATCAACGCATTGATCCGATTGGTGCATGTGTCGGTATGCGTGGTGCTCGAGTTCAAGCTGTTTCTGGTGAGTTAGGTGGTGAACGTGTAGATATTATTCTGTGGGATGAAAACCCTGCACAATTTGCAATCAATGCAATGGCGCCAGCTGAAGTGGCATCAATTGTTGTTGATGAAGATACACACAGCATGGATATTGCGGTAGAAGAAGATAACTTAGCACAAGCAATTGGCCGTAACGGTCAAAACATTCGTCTAGCATCGCAACTAACCGGTTGGGAGCTGAATGTAATGACGGTTGCTGAATTGAAAGCGAAGCATCAGGCAGAAGCTGACAATGTGATTGGCCTGTTTACACAAGCGCTGGAAATAGATGAAGATTTTGCTGGTGTATTAGTTGATGAGGGTTTCAGCTCTTTAGAAGAGATTGCTTACGTTCCAATCAATGAACTATTAGAAATTGACGGGCTAGACGAAGATGCTGTCGAAGAACTGCGTACTCGTGCCAAAGATATATTAGCAACTAAAGCACTTGCGCAAGAAGAAAGCTTAGAGGGAGCCAAGCCTGCTGACGATCTATTAGCACTTGAAGGTCTAGAAGGGCACTTAGCGTTTGTACTTGCAAGTAAAGGTGTTATTACACTTGAAGATCTTGCTGAACAAGCTGTTGATGATTTACTTGAAATTGAAGAACTGAACGAAGAAAAAGCAGGGGAGCTGATTATGGCTGCTCGTAACATCTGTTGGTTCAGTGACGATGCTGAATAAGCGTCAGATAGGAGAAAAAATTATGTCAGATATTTTATTAAAAGACCTTGCTAAAGATTTGAATAAGTCGGAAGAAGTGTTGGTTAAACAGTTCGCAGATGCTGGTATTAAAAAAATTGCATCAGATAAAGTTAGCTTAAAAGAGAAAGAGACGTTAACTACGTTTTTGCAAAAGCAACATGGCGGCGAAACTAAAAAGAAAATGACCCTGCAACGTAAAACCAAAACTACGTTAAATGTTAAAGGTCAAAGTGCCGCTGTGAATGTTGAAGTTCGCAAAAAACGTACTTATGTAAAACGTACGGATAGCGAAACTCAAGCACTAAAAGAAGCTGAACTAGCGGTTCAAAAAGCAGAAGAAGCGAAATTACAAGCTGAAATTGAAGCGAAGAAATTAGCTGCAGAAAAAGTGCAAGCAGAAAAATTAGTAG
>JABXKR010000256.1 GCA_013619145.1 Psychromonas sp.
TTTCGAGCGATTAACTGCGTTAATCCTCTATCGGTAGATGTAAATGCAAGCATTTAACATCTTGAATGGTTGCTCCCTTATCGAATGCTGTAACGCAATGCTGGTTTTCGAGCAGAGCCCCCGCAGGGCAAGCCCAATTGCACTCATCTGCGTCGTTATAAAATTTCAATGTAGAGCAACTATACTTCAATTTTATGCCTAGCATCTAAATACAATTTTGCTTGCTGATTTTGCATCTTGAAGTAACATGGGTATAAAATAAAAATTAAGACTACCCTTTGCTCAATTAACTGCAAAGGGTATAATCCGCCTCCTTATTTAACTAGCACAGTGATCAAACCATGAAATTTATCGTTAAACTTTTCCCTGAAATCATGATGAAAAGTCGTCCCGTTCGTAAACGTTTTAGTAAAATGTTGCAGGGTAATATCCGTAATGTTTTAACACGTCACGATGAACAGGTTAAAGTGATTTTAGAGTGGGATAAGATCATTGTTCGCACGACAAATGAAAGCGCTGAAAATAAAACCACACTGATTGAAATGCTTAAAAGCACGCCGGGTATTGCGCACTTTTTAGAAGTGAAAGAGAGTGAGTTTACTGATTTACATGATGCCTATCAGCAAACCCATGCACATATCGGTAATTTATTAGACGGCAAAACCTTCTGTGTGCGTGTTAAACGTATCGGTAAACATGACTTCTCGTCGATTGAAGCTGAACGTTATATCGGTGGCGGGTTAAATCAACACACAGATGCTGCTGGTGTTAAATTAAAAGGCTCAGACATTACCGTTCATCTTGAGATTAACGATAATAAACTGTTTTTTATCGATAAAAGACATCAAGGCTTAGGTGGTTTTCCACTTGGCACACAAGAGTCAGTTTTATCATTAATTTCAGGTGGCTTTGATTCAGGTGTTTCAAGTTATCAACTTATCAAACGTGGCTCCCGTGTACATTACTGTTTCTTTAATTTAGGTGGCGCAGCTCATGAGATCGGTGTGAAGCAGGTCGCTTATCAGTTGTGGAATCGTTTTGGTTCGTCACACCGTGTTAAATTTATCTCTATTCCGTTTGAACCCGTGGTTGCTGAAATTCTAGAGAAAGTTGAAAACGGACAAATGGGCGTTATCTTGAAACGTATGATGATGCGTGCTGCAACCATTGCCGCGCAGCGTCTGGATATAGAAGCCTTAGTGACAGGCGAAGCGTTAGGACAGGTATCGAGCCAAACCCTGCGTAATTTATCTGTGATTGATCAAGTAACTGATATGCTGATTTTACGTCCTCTTATAGCGACTGATAAACAAGATATTATTGATTGTGCCCGTACCATTGGTACAGCAGAGCTTTCTGAAACAATTCCTGAATATTGTGGTGTTATTTCACAACGCCCAACCGTTAAAGCGGTAATGAAAAAAATCGATAAAGAGGAAGCAAAATTTGATCTTTCTCTTATCGAACAGGTTGTGACTGAAGCTAATGTATTAGATATTCGCGATATTGCCAAAGCAGCGCAGGAAGAAGTGTCGGAAGTTGAGTCGGTTTCCGATTTTTCTGAAAATGAAGTGGTGTTAGATATTCGCTCAAGCGAAGAAGAAGAGCAAGCGCCATTAGATATTGATGATGTCACTATTGAGCATCTGCCTTTCTTTAAATTGGCCAGCCAATTTGAAAAATTACCACAAGATAAAACTTACCTTTTATATTGTGCACGTGGTGTGATGAGTCAACTGCAAGCGCTGTATTTAAAAGAAGCCGGCTTTGCCAATGTAAAAGTTTATCGCCCGTAGATTTAAATCTGTAAAGGCACAACTGTTTTAACTCACAAAAACGGCAGTGAATCTGCCGTTTTTTTATGCATCGACGTAGGGCTTTCACAGTTTTAAGCAGTTTTATTTTTTCTTTTCAGATAATAACCGTATGCTAATTCCTTAACCGTCCCCCATAAGGAAAATAATATGCCGCAAGTAAAAGAAAAATACAAATTAATCACTGGCAAAGACAATTCGGAATTTTGTGATCGTATTACAGGGTTATTAAACCAGGGATACGAGTTATATGGTTCGCCTGCGTTGTCGTTTAATGGTGAACATATGATAGTTGCACAGGCCGTTGTTAAAACAGGTACGCAGTTAGTTTAATCAAAGGGCGAATTGAACGCAGTTAAATTCGCCGCAGATCCTGCTATATCAATCCTTTAATTAGGCTCTGAAATTTCCCCAGATACTCATGCCAAGCTATTTTTGTTTTATATAGATAATAAGATGATGGAATATAATAATAGCTAGGTGTTTCGCCTAAACGTTTTTTTGCTAAATAGTTAGCCGGTGCAGGTGTAGGCCCGCTGCCATATTTGAAAAACAGTTGTAGCGCTCGATCCATATGGGTTGCTGAGGTAACAAGTACCGATTTTTTGCCGCGAATCATTGTCGACATAAGCCGCGCCTCATCATCCGTGTCTAAGGTATTATCCAAACGAATAATTTTACTCGCTGGAATATTCATGCTTAATGCTAACTCCTCCATCAATTGTGCATGTGTTTTGAGATCGCCAAAACCAGCTCCTGAAACAACCAATACAGCATTCGGGTTGGCATGATATAAACGTAATGCTTCAATAAAGCGGCTTAATGCAGTTGCAGATAGCTGCCCTGTAACGGGTAAACTCGGATCGGCAATACCACCAGAGCCTAACAGTAAAATATACTCAAAGTTTTGTCTGGCTTGCGCTTGTGCTATTGGCGGATGTTTACGCTCGACAGAATGAACTATCGATTCAGAGACCGGCATCCAACTTAAAACAGATAAAAAAACAAAACTAACTGTTAAAAAGGCTTTTGCGACTTTCTGTTTTTTGCTAAAAAAGAGTAAAATAAGACCGATAAAAAAAAGTATCAGTAATAATGGCAGGGGCATTAATAATCCACCAATCCATTTTTTTAAGATAAATAACATATTGATAATTCACTAAGTATTAAAAGTATAAAAAAGGTGGATTGTAGCATTTAATTAATAGGCGTTAACTTGACCGATCATAATTTCGATAATATCGCACAGAAATTTGTAAAAAATATATATGGTACAAGCAAAGGTAAAATTCGCGAGGCAGTGGTCTGGGATGAATTACAGCATTGCTTGTCATTATTACCGAACCGCTCATTACGTATTTTAGATGCGGGTGGTGGTTTTGGGTTTTTCAGTCAAAAACTAGCTGCTCTTGGGCATCAAGTGGTGCTCTGTGATATCTCCGGTGAATTATTAAAAGAAGCTGAAAAACAGCTTGCAGGTAAAGATTACCAGGGGAATGTTCAGATACTACATTGCTCTATTCAAAATTTACCTGAATTTATAGATGGTAAGTTTGATCTGATTTTAA
This sequence comes from Psychromonas sp., assembly GCA_013619145.1. Classification (GTDB taxonomy): domain Bacteria; phylum Pseudomonadota; class Gammaproteobacteria; order Enterobacterales; family Psychromonadaceae; genus Psychromonas. The sequence continues at coordinate 3,383 of JABXKR010000256.1, forward strand.
ATCATGCTGTTTTAGAGTGGCTGGCAGAGCCTAAACAAACGTTAAAGGGGTTATTAAATTTCTTATCAGATGATGGTCTGTTATCACTAATGTTTTACAATAAAGAAGCGCAACGTTTTTTTAACTTGCTATCGGGTAATTTTGAATTTGTGGCCAAAGGTATGATCCGAAAAAAAGTGGTACGATTGACACCGACTTCCCCATTGTTGGAAAAAGATCTGCAACAGTGGTTAGAAGAATTCAATATGCAGGTTATCCAAAAAACAGGTGTGCGTGTATTACATGATTATTTAAAAGAGCGCTCCCTTTGTGAAGATAAGTTTGAGTTATTACTTTCGATGGAAAAGATGTATTGTCATCAAGAGCCTTATGCTTCTCTGGGCAGATATACACATTTAACGGTGAAGAAAATTCGTGAAACTTTTTTATTTTAGACTTAATATCTCCTACCAGGCATTTGAACAGTTATATAAAACACCCAATACGGTTGTTAAAGTACGCGATGAGACGGGCCAAATGATTCAATTACCCGCAATGCGTTTTGTGCCATTCTTTTCGCAGCTGGGTGTAAGAGGGCGTTTTCAATTAATGCTTGATGATAATAACAAGTTCCAAAAATTAACGCTTTTAAATCAATAGAAAGTCACAGATGTTTTTCGGGGGCTTGCATAAAAAAAAGGCAAAAAAAAGCCTAGGAATAAAGGGGGAACCTAGGCTAGGGAAACAGATACTTTCCAAATAAGGAATATATATATGAACACCTTTTATTCTAGTCAAGAATAAATAATATACAAACTGTTTGGTAATTATTTTACAAATAAATTATTGTCGCGGATTAATTCTCGCGGCAGGCTGTTTTTAATGCGGTTATTGAGCACTTTTCCTAAACCAATCACATTACCGCGATAACTTAACAACACCTCACCCGTGGCACTGCTTGTTTCAACATCGCGAATATCTCGACCTTGGTAGAATTCTTGTGCCTGCTGCGCATTAAGTTCAAGTTTGTTTGTATTTGCGCTATCACCATAACAGCTGGCAAATTCATGCATGGTTTTAAAACCGACTTTGCGACCTTTACCAAATTGTTCGGCAATTTTAATACCTAATCTTGAAAAGCGTAATTCAGTAATAAGAGGCTCTATTTGTGTTGGAAACAACCAAAACTCTTGATCACGCTGGTAAAGAGTTCCTTGAATATTTTCGATTGCAAACTGTTTATCAAAATAGCTGTACAGCTCTTGAGTGGTTTTTTTATCCGCTTTTGCAAAAGGGAATTTCCCCAGACGTTTTTGTGCTAACTCTGGGCTACTGGTTTTGATCTTTTTAATGGCTGCAACAAAGAAACCTTCACTATCATAAACCTGCGGCCAGATATGCAGGAAGCCCTCTTCTGTACGTGTTTTATCTGCATCCGGGAAAAGTGAATTTAGATCTAAAAATTCAATATGTTCAGGGAATTTGTTTTTTAGGAAATGACAAATATCCTGGTTTTCTTCATGACTTAATGTACAGGTCGAATAGATTAAAATGCCGTTCTCTTTTAATGCATGAAACGCACTTAATATTAGGTCCTGCTGCATTGATGCGATTTCGATAATTGAAGTTTGGCTCCAGTTTTTCATTGCATATCTATCTTTACGTACAGTGCCTTCACCAGAGCAGGGGGCATCTAATAAAATTGCATCAAAAGTGGCGGGTAACCATTGTCCAAATACGCGGGCATCAAAATGAGTTAAAGCGACGTTTTTGATGCCGCAACGCTGAATATTGGCATGTAACATTTTAATGCGACTGGATGAAAACTCATTGGCGATAATCAGCCCCTGGTTGTCCATCTTTGCCGCCATTTGTGTCGTTTTTGAACCAGGTGCAGCTGCTGCATCAAGCAGTATTGATTGCTTTGATTGGTCGAAAAAATGAAAGAGTGCAGTAACCGGCATCATCGAGCTTGCCTCTTGGATATAACAAAGCCCCGCTAAATGTTCCGCACTATTACCAAGCGGGCTAATTTCATTTTCAATTTCAATCCAAAAACCTTCGCTACACCAGGGAATAGGGGTTAAAGTCCAACCTTGCTCAATGGCTCTGTTTTTAAAATCAGCAACAGATATTTTTAATGTATTAACGCGAATAGCACGGCGCAGTGGGCGGTGGCAGAATTCTATCAAATCTTGGATATTCAGGTGTTTCGGTAAAATACCGCTCATCTTATCGATGAATGGTTGCGGCAAAAGGGTGTTGCTATCCATTATTAATCCTTAAAAAAACGCACACTTAAAAGTGTGCGTTATATAACATATTTTGTCAGTAAAAATCCAGGGTCTGTTTACCTTTGCTATTTGTTCCTGCTGGAGGCTGTTTTTATGCTCAGCAAGGCGGAAGTCATGTAGTGTAGTCATTCTACATTAATGACTGATAACGAAGTTGAGTGTAAAAATAGCCCCAGCCCTTCGGGTTGAGCCTGAAAATCCCTCACTCTGCGTTGCTCATCACACATTTAGAACAACTAAACCTCATTCTTCGCGCCTTGATTGAGAAACTTTCAGGCTCAACAGGGGCAAACTTCAAAGATATACAGGCCCTATGGCTTAGGTATTACTAGCTTCCATTCAAGCCATCTGTCATTCATCTCTTTTTTCAGTTTAAAACGCGTAAAAGCATCGCTCATAGGCTGTAAAGGTTGAGTGTCGCTTGTGCTCATGCTGATTCCCCCCTTGATTAAGGAGGTCAATGATGTCGAAGTTAAGGTCGCGCCGGTAATGCCAATATCTAAATTAAAACCGGAAGCCGGCCAAAAGATAGAGTTCTTTCTAATCAGATGTGAGTACTGAGGGTAAATATTGACGGTAATTTCAACGCCTGATGCATCCTCAGATAATTGTTTGTCGATCACCTCGCCAATTTGAATTTGACGATGATAAACAGGGCTACCGATATCTGTTGAGCCTGCATTATCAGCCAACAATATAAGTGGCAAGCCAATATTTTTCAATGCGAGTGTCGGTGCATTACCTTCACCTGCAAATTTATTTGCGGCACCGCCTTTACCGGGTAATACGTTAAGGTAAACACCTGTTACTAGGGTTGATAGATTTTTGGCGCCTGAGAAAGAGAGTTCACTACGAATAATCCAAAAACGGCTGCCTTTTCTAGCCACCTGTTTGGCAAATTGTGGTTGCAGTTCGGCTAGTGCTTGAACTTTATTATCTCTTGTTAGATTTAATTCTTTTATTTCACCAATTACTAAGCCTTTTAGTCTTAACTTACTACCAATTTGTAAATCATAAGCTTGTTCAAATAAGATGCTGATAGTTTGTGGTGGTTGTGTTGCCTGCTGATAGCTATCAAAGAGTTTATATAAACCATTTGCATACTGATTACTTACATTACTAGCTGCAAGGTCAACTGCAATACCACCGCTGGCAATTGACAGTAAAGATTCAGCTTGAATTTTAATGCCTGATAAACCCGCATCGACATTAAAACCACTGATGTTCCAAAAAACACTGTTTTTTGTAATAAGGTGTTTATATTGCCCTTTTATACTTAAGTTTGTGCGCATTAATCCTGAGTCATCGATAGAAAATGAAGAGACTTCACCAATTGGGAATTTATGGTAATAAACAGGCGAACCTTCACTAACTGAAGGTAATTGTTTGCTTAATAGTGCAACGTTTAAAGATCTGCTGAAAACATTTTTACCCAGTTTTGCCATCTCTTTTGAGGGATAGAGTCTAAATGGCTGTTTTTCAATAACTGTATCTGTTTTAGTCAGTTTTTTAACTGGTCGTGAATTATATAAACCAATGCCTCCTGAAATAATATTTTCAAGTGGTGTCGATTGTATTTTCACGCCTTTTAATGAAGCTTTAAAATTGACACCATTAAGCAGGTAAAACTGACTGTTTTTATTAACCAGATACTGGTACTGATGATTGATATTAATAATTGTTTCGATAAATCGACCATTATCTGAAAAATGTAAATGACTTATTTGGCCAATTTTAATACCTTGATAAGAGACAGGATCGCCAGAGTTAAGCCCTGTGGCATCTTCAGTTAACAATAGTAAAGGTAATGCAGGCGCAGCTGGCTTTTGTGTCTGCTGCACCACAAAATGAGTTGTTTTTTTGTTGTTGTTCTTCTTT
>JABXKR010000261.1 GCA_013619145.1 Psychromonas sp.
AATACCACCACTTCTTTTACTCGGGCTATCTCCTGCTCTTTCTGCACTCTAACACCCAGTACAAAAGGGCCACCAAAACCTTTACCGGTAGCAACCACCAGCGCTTGATCAGTGACACCGGGAGCTGGCACAAAGACTACAGGTGAATCGGGATAGATTTCACTGCGACTCCAGTCGTAATTAGGATAATGGGCTTTTGCTAAAAGCAAATAATCAGGTTCGGAGGCTATATTACCTATGATAAAAGCTAAAATTAATGTGCTCCAGGCAAATAATTTCCAAATTTTATCAAGATGCGGGGCTAAATTTCTTTTCATGAAATACTCTGGTTGTTTATGCAGTTATCTCTAAAGGTTCATATGCTTAAAAATAGAGTGGAAGAAAGCTTCCACTCTATTTATGCTTTTCACTAATCGGTTAGCTGCTAAGGTTAGCCGCTTGTGGACGAATGTATCTCTTCCATATCCAGGAGATGGCCAGTATGCCTGGTCCAGAGAAGCAGATCAGAGCGATCGCCCCGGATTGGGCAACACCCTCAAGAAATGAAGCTCCTGCCCATGCCAAACCGAATAGAATAAGCAGGCAAGAGATAATCAGAGCGCCCCAAACCCACCAGCTCAATTTTACTTTAATCGATAAATATGCCAGACCTGCTGACATTAGGGTAAATAAGATTCCGAAGCAGAACCATTGTGCTAATTCCATAATATTCTTCCTCTTATTAAGAAATGTTAGATGTACCAAAAGTAGATTTATTGTGTTTATTAACTCGCATGCCTTCACCTGTTCTCCAGAATTTTTTAACTTTTTCCGGGTTTTGGGTCGAACCATAACCAAAGGCAGGATGGAGTTCTGCCATTAAACCGTGGATCAGTTTAGGTGTGAACGGGTTGATCGCCATAATAAACCAGTGATGCCAGAAATCAGGCTCATTGAAAGTACAGGAAGCGATGCAGGCACCACAGTCACTATCAGTCTCCAGCCAGTAGTCCACACAGCGTTTGGCATCGGTATGGAATTTCTTAACCCCGATATGGTTGCTCCAGTTATAACCCGGCTCTTTGGCACGCTCGTGATCCGGGTAGAAGCTTGGCTCTGTCGAATGCGAGATTGCCTGACTAGGACAGGCATCGGCACATTTTTTACAGGATTTACAGAACTCGGTAATCCCCCAAGTGTGCGGCTGGTCATACTCATCTTCAAAGTCAAAATCAGTAAATACTTTACAAATTCGTACGCGAGGACCGTAACCTGGAACCAACAGGCAGTTATTACGGCCACCTTCACCTAAGCCGGCCATAATCCCATAGGCACCAGAAATCGCCAGATCATTACCCGCGCCTACTGCGTTGTAACCAAGCCCGTTCATAAAGTGTTTCATTGCACCGGCAAGGACCGCCATCTGAGTGTACCCGATACCAGCTGTCGCTGCAGAAACACGACTGGGTGCAGTGGCCATGCCGTCGTAGTCCATAGGTACAACCATCACGATCACGGATTTTGGTTTGAATGGAAAGTCTTTTTCCCAGCTCAGCTCTTTGTCCTGAGTCAAATCGTAAATAGGATCATAATTCCAACGTTTGTCATTACGGGCAATACCGACTCGCAGCGCGCCAAACAGACGACCGGCAGAACGAACAGCATCGGCTGCTTCTTTAGCGTCTGTAAATTGGTGTTTATTTTCGTGTTTATCTGATTGATCCCAAGTATACGGCGGAGTATTCGGCACCCCAGTGCCACCAAAAAGTAGCATTTTACCTTTTGGACCACTCCAGTTGGCCCAAGGCATCCAACTTGCGTGCTGAAGTGCCCCGTCTAGTTGAGTAAAACCTGGACGGCTGTTGTCATAAGGTACGTTGTGTTCAAAATGTTGAAACAGCTTAGGCCAGAAATAGTCAGCAGGCTTATCATGAAGCTTTTTAAACTGCTCCATGCGCGTATTGTCTCGTGCAGCCAGTACCGGACTGGCTGCATAACTCAGTGTCGTATTCTTCTGTCTAAAGGGTTTAAAGTCTTCGTTGGTTTCCGGGTAATCTTTTGCAATTCTCCCCTCAACCGATGCGCTACCGGCTGCATAAGTAGCACCGCCTCCGAGAAGGGCCGCACCGCCTCCAACGGCGAAACGTTTAAAAAAGGTTCTACGTGATAGATCCGTACCTTGATCCGATTGCTTTTCACTGACGATTGTGGATTCAACGCCTTCCTGATCTTGATTTATGTTTGAGGGGTCGTTTGTCATGCTGAGTCCTTAGTTCCGGCCTGATTTTACTTACTGTTTACTGTGGCAAAGTATTGTGCATATGAATTGTTTCACACTGCACTGTACTGTACGGTACTATGTACCGAGCGGTACTTAGTGTTGCGCATTAATGCTGTGCTGTCAAGAAAGTTGTGCCTCAATTATCAAGCTTGAGTGATCCGTTTTCAGATATAAAGTCGGCTTGTTGTATTTCTGCTAGCAGATTTTATGTGACTATGGCATTGCTGCTTATCCGACAGAGTGACCATAAAATAGACAATTCCATTAACATCCAGCCTATCTTAATTAATTGAAACTCTTTCCTTTTTATTACTAACTTCAGACAATGCGTGCAGTTTGAATCTATCTGAATTCACATTGCGCAATACACATAATTGCGAGCCTAACTATTGGCGATCCTGCTCGTTTTTAGCAGGCTGGTTAGTGAGGTAGCTGCTTTATTTAACATCTTAAAATCTGGATGCAGTGCGCTGAAAGTAGCTGGTTGGAAAATATTCAGTTGTTTTACTCTCTTTCATCACCGTTTTACTATACTTGCAGTAAAGACATTACAAGCTAAGTAGTTACATAAATTTAGCGAATATTTGCTTCTGCGAGGTAGTTATGAAATATAGAACAGCTGTTGTCGCTGGACATTTTTACCCTGAATCTGCTAAGCAATTACGCGCAGAGGTCAGATCTTTTGTAGGATCTGTAACAGAGCCGGAAATCCAGGCGCACGCACTTATCGTCCCTCATGCAGGTTATTGTTATTCAGGAGGGGTAGCGGGGTGTGCTTATGCTTATCTTAAATCCATTGCCACTGATATTAAGCGTGTAATTTTACTTGGTCCCAGCCATCGCGTTGCGTTACAAGGTTGCGCTATCTCCAGTTATGACGCATTCAGTACACCACTTGGGCAGATAGATGTTGCAAATGAGTGTTATAGGAAACTGTTAAAATTAGGTTTGGTGAGTATCAGCGACCCAGCTCATTTATTGGAACACTCACTGGAAGTGCAACTGCCATTTTTACAATATTGTTTAAATGACTTTCAGATAGTGCCAATTGTTGTAGGTCAGTGTCAACCGCACACGATCAACGAAATCCTGAGTGCGTTACAGGTTAATGACTCATCGAATTTAGTGGTTGTCAGTTCAGATCTCAGTCATTACCATCCCTACCAACAAGCTAAGATTTTGGATAATATCACTATCAATAAAATTTTAAATTATAACAACACGTTAGCTGGGGAAGATGCATGCGGTTGCTTTGCAGTGAATGGTTTATTGGATTATGCAAACAGCCAAAAATGGCAAATCAAGTTAGCTAAAAAAGCAAACTCGGGTGACGTTTTGGGTGGAAAAAAAGAGGTGGTAGGTTATGCCAGTTTCGTCTTGTACTAGCTTCAGCGCTAGTGATCAATCTGTACTCAAAGAGCTTGTCAGGAAAGTGCTTAAGGATGCGGTTACACATAAATCGTTACTATTGCCTAAGGAACCAGAATCTTTGTCTTTGTTAGCGCCTGGAGCCTGTTTTGTTACTTTATATGCGGATCAACAGCTGCGCGGCTGTATCGGTACTTATGTTGCCGATCAGCCACTATGGCTTAATGTCTGTCGCTATAGTTATTACAGTGCCTGTGAAGACCGGCGCTTTGAGCCCCTGGCTGAAGATGAATTAGCTAATCTGCGTTTTGAAATATCTATTCTCAGTGAGCTTGTGCCAATGCGAAATAATGGCGAGCAAGCTTTATTGCAGCAACTTAGGGTGGGTATTGATGGATTGTTGTTAAAAGAGAGCTATCGGAGCGCAATATTTTTACCTACTGTCTGGCACTCCTTAACAACACCATTTACATTTTTACAGGCATTAAAGCAAAAAGGGGGCTGGCCTCGGAATTATTGGAGCAGAGATATTGAACTGTTTCGATTTAGCACATCAGTTATTGAAGGGAAAAATAATAATCACAGCAGATAAGTCGCAATCCCGCGGTACTTTTTCAATTCTAAACATCATAATAAACAATAGATGAGTTTTAGACTCATCTATTGTTTACAAGGGTTTTTAGGCTGAGGTTTTAACAAAAAAAGCGCTACTTATATTGCTATATGTAGCGCTATCCTGCTACCAGACAATGCCTAAAATAACCGAGTAACGACGATCGGAATCATCACCATATTCAGGTCCCAATTCCTCTTCATAGGTGGTGAAACCTAATCTAAATACTGAGGCGGTAAAATCGATGCCTGCAGTAAGATTGCCCTGATATACTCCAGTTGCCACTTCCATTGATGACCAGGAATTGTCATATAACATTGCTGAGATTCCAAAACGTAAACGTTTCACAAAATCGGTATCGTCATAATCAGTAAAAGAGATATTATTATCAGGAGTATCTAGGTTATAGATTCTCGTCTTATTGGCATTAAACAGATCCACATAATCCAGAGCAATTCGGGTTTTTACAATATGCGGGATTGTTGGCTCAATAGAGGCACCAATATTAACAGTGGTAGGCTGGCCTCCATAGCTGTCATCAAATGTCATATTCCCAATATTCATTACACTTAAACCAAGGGCGGGTTTAAGGTCACTATCAGTATGAAACTCATAAATAGCACCTAAATCTAAACCGAAACCTGTACCATCTTTTTCCCACTTGTCGCGTAGTTCGTCACCAATATCATCATAATTAATCAGATCGTCAGGCGTTAAGGCACCCTCATATGATTTCTGTTTAATAAATTTAGCACCGACTCCTAAAGTAAGATCGCCAGCTGCAATATCTTTTAGGGTATGAGCGTAAGCTGCTGTTATGCCGCCATAAGCACGGCTTTGCACTTCTAATAGATCATAACTGCTGGCATGAGGTGTCATATTGGCATCAACGGCAGAGAGCAAACCTACACTCCAGGCATAATCACCATGGTTCATACTGAGCGAACTGTAGTTAGACACATCCACATGCACCCGCTCTCCGGAATACTTACTAAATACATCTAAAATTGCATCAGTGGTATCAGTATCTATCGCGTCGTTAATATCATTAATGATATTTTTACCGTTACTACTACCTGTACCACTTAAGCCCAAAAGTTCCACTACCATGCCATGGTGTTCCGGCATATTAGCGATACCAGCCGGGTTGGAAAACAGAGAGGAACTGTAACCACCAGCGGCGACATTAGCTCCACCCATTGCCATAATACGCAGATCTTTATAAAGGTAAGCATGCTCTGTTGCCTGAACTATAGATACAAAACCCAAGCCAGCAACCATAGGTATAATCCATTTTTTCATCGTCTAATCCTTTTGCACTTTATATTTTTACTATGTGTAGCCAAGCATCTTAAAATGTAACTTTTGGATAGCCTGGCTATAACGCGTTACTGTTTATTTAAATAATCAATTATGTCATCCATGGTGAAACAATCTTCACCTTCAGGGATCTGCTCACAACCTTCAGCTTTAATTTCCAGTTTAAAGTCATCAATAGATTCTTGCAGTTCATCACTATCTTCCCCCCCGGCATTCTCAATTAAAGTTTCAATATTATCAAAACCACTATTTAATGAATCCAGAACGAAATCTTGAATATTAAGATCTTCAACTCCTTTATTTACTGGACAGGCATAGCACCCCTGCACTGATGGATCAGCACAGGCGGAATAATCCGCCTGGCAATAATCTTTGCTAAAAATAGTGCTGCCGATAGCTTCTGACTCCAGAAAATATCCTGCTTCACCCTGATAAGATACAGTCAGGCTATTATAATCTTTAGTCGTATTATCACTTGCAGTAAAAGTAACGAACTCAGAATTATCAACCGAAACGCCTTCTTTACATTTCAGGTATGGGATTGTGAATTCACTGTCATTTTTATGATCGTACGAATATTGCAGGGCACAGGTCGAGCGTATCATGGCAGGGTTATTGCCCTCAGTGTCATTAATCCAATCGCTAACATTGCCTTCCGTCATTGCATCGATTGCCATGGTCGTTTTTAAAATATCAACAAAACCGATTACTAAGCAGATTCCATCTTGAGTTGAAGTAGGCTCAACGATATCTATACACCGCTGACCGCCAAGATAATTGATAAAAGCGTTGTGAGAATTTCTCAGGTCAAGCAGAGCACTATTACTGGCTGAATTTGCAACTTCTTCAACAAATATTGAAAATTGATCGTTACTGGCATTGTCAGTATCGTCAATCATGGCGCTCATAACGGTCGGTAAGGTTAACCCTGTTTTACCTAAATAGGCGCTTCCTAAATCAACAAAAAACTCATTCTCCGGATAATCAGCCTGACAACTGGCATCTTCAATGCGTTCAATTGCAGATAGATAATTGCCTGAATCTAAATCCTGTTGAACATAATAACGGCATACTTCAGTTTCAGCATCATTGCAGCCACCCAGTAATAACAAGCCGGGCAGAAGAGCTGATAGATATGTTGCTTTCATAATAATATCCTTATAAAAAATCATCCTCACCATAAAAACACAGATGAGCGGTGTCAATATATCTCTCAGTTTAGCACTGTATCGAGCTAAAAAAACTTGCGGCTAGCTGAATGCATAAAATTTGACCAGCTTTGCGCATGTTTTATTATTAGCACTGAAAAATAAAATATTATCAAATGAGCGCTACAGCTCGTTTTTATGTTTTATCCGTTATAAATAGAATGCTATTTGCTTGAAATTAGCTAGAATCGCGTCATTAGACAGATTGACTCTGAGCCTCATTTTTGATGCAGTGCTTATATTGTTAATAAAATTATTAATCTAAGAGGAACTATGAAAACGATTGAACAAGTAAAGAGAAGCCGCCGACTTCGTAAAAAGTTATATGTGGGTGAATATGCGGTATTAGGCTTTGAAGTTTCATTTAAATTTGCTGATTTGGACGAGTGCACATTTGATTCTTTTTTTACTGAGATAATCAATTTTGTTGAATCAAGAAATTTAATTTTGGGCGGTGCTGGGGGCTCTCAAACATTTTCTGTTTTCATTAGTGCATTTGATCGTTATGGCAGTGCTTCAGAAGATGATCGTAGTGCTTTTATTGGTTGGTTAGCAGAGAGAGAATTTATTAAAGATGCAGTTGTTGGCGAGTTAACTGATGCATACTACGGTGTTTAACGGGTTTTATTCATTGTACTTGTCCTATTTTTTGATGAAAATCAGTCCTGTTGTTAAATAGCAGTTCTTTTTGAATAGGGTGAGATAAAAGTCTCACCCGAGTCACCCTATCAGG
>JABXKR010000264.1 GCA_013619145.1 Psychromonas sp.
ACTTAGTTAAACATAGTGATAAAGAGCTAGCAGCTATTAAAGCTAAGGAAAAAGAGAAGGAAAACGATCTTGACGTCATATTCCAAGATAAGAAGAAGTGGTAAATGATGGCAACAAAACTAAATAACACTCATTAACAGACTCGAAATTATTGCAGTTTTAGAGACTTAAACTCTAATTTGGCGGCTAAAAACTTAATCAAATCGATGTAAATGTGATCTATATCAAGCGAAGCTTTATCAGCAACAGATAAATATCAGAACTTGATTTAAATCATAAGCTTACTGAGCGTCTAACTTTAACATTAGAAAATAATTTTGTTACAGTGAGTCCCTATGCAACATATCAGTGAAACACAAGTAGACCAGTTCCAAGCAGTTCTTTTAAGTTCACTCGAAGAGTTACGTCTTGGCATGACTGATATATTAATGCGCTCAAGTCATACAAGTCATAACCTGGCAGCTAAACAATTACAGAAAATTTCTGCTGATGATTTGCTTGAACTAGCTCTAAAAATTGAAATGCCTTCTATTTCCCATAAAATTTCTGCCATGAGAAACATCGATGCAGCATTGAATAATATTCAAATCGGCATGTATGGGTTATGCGCTGACTGTGAAGAGGAGATAGATACAAAACGTCTGAACAGTGATGCAACAACTCAACGCTGCTTAAATTGTGAAAATAGATATCAGAAACAAAAGTATAATAACTACAAACTGTAGCGACCTATAGAGTTGCAGTGAGTATTTGACCATTCTCATTGCAACATCGACTTGCACTACATATAATTACTTATTTTAGAGTTGCCACTTTGTCGATAAATAATTCAATTGTTAAACAACAACACCCTTTGAGCAATCTCCCCGCTAATCCATTAACGGTAAAGCAATGCACTCCCGATTTCTTTTCTCAATTATCACAACCTAGCTCTAATAAAGATAATTGGCTATCTATCTATCCCATTGTTTCTCAGATTATTAAACACTTTGTCCAGCTACCACAACCGTTACTAATTTTTAATGCACGCTGTTGGCAAGCAGCGGTCGCAGTTATAAAAGAAGCAACTGCCGCTGACTACGAGCAACTTGCATTACAGAATTACGATCAACAGAGACTGTTTGGTCGACTGAATTTACAAAAAGAACAAAATATCGATTTTCTACAGGGTGAAATTTATAACTTCAACCAAGGTTGTTTGATTCTGCATATCAGCCCGTTACTTGTAAACCCTAATTTATGGTTCTTACTTAAAGCGTTTTTAATTAGCCGAAAATTACCTGCAACCTCTGCGGTAAATGGCGATAAATTAAAAGGGGAATATCCGCTCGAGCCATTAAACGAATTAAATACCAAAATAATTTTGGTCGCAAACCGCTATCAACTTGATGAGTTGACACAAATTGATCCTGAATATAGTCAAGTAGGGTCTTTGTTTACGGAATTATCAAGTGAGATCAAAACAACAGATGAAAATATCCAGTCTTTACAAAGTTATTGTCACAAGCTTATAGAACAACGAGGCTTAACCAAGGTCTCAACACAAGCACTGGCGTTATTGTTTCATCACCTGTCGAGTAAATGTGAACATCAGAAAAAAATTCTTTTTTCACCTGAAATAATCGAAAATATACTTCGTTATGCACAGCTGTTTAATCCGGAGCAATCGGAGCTATCAGCAACTCATTTACAAAAAGTACTTGATATCCAGGCCCAGTCTCAATTTTTAGCACAAAATTTCAGTGATCAGGCGTTATTAGAAAAACAGTTAAAAATTCAACTGCAAGGACAGGAAATCGGCCAAATCAATGGCATGTCTGTGGTTGAGTTAATGGGGTATCCTTCCGAATTTGGTGAGATTTTCAGAATTTCAGCAAGTGATATGATCGGTGATGGTGAAATCATTGATGTCGAACGTAAAGTTGAACTGGCGGGTAATATACATGCAAAAGGTATATTGATAGTACAAGGTTATGTAAATCACTTCTTTACCCATATTACGCATTTTCCATTATCCTGTAACGTTGTTTTTGAGCAGTCTTATCAAGAAAGTGAAGGTGATAGCGCCTCATTAGCAATATTATTAGCTGTTATCTCCTGTTATGCGCAGCGCCCTCTATCACAAAATTTATTTGTGACTGGCGCATTAGATCAACATGGTAATGTTTTAGCAATTGGTGGCGTTAATCAAAAAATTCAAGCGGTAACACGTTTATTCAAGCTTGGATTGTTAAATGAAACCGTCACTATTTTAATCCCGCAAGCGAATCTGATTAACCTTACTTTGGATGCCGACACCCTTAAGCTGATAAGCAGTAAGAAAATATATATCTATGGTATTAACCACTGTCAGGAAGCATTTCCACTGGCTATGGAGCTAAGCTTTGCTGATGTGATTAAATTAATTAATCAAAGAATTGAACATCTGCATAAAGATGAAAATGATGAACGTCATTCGGGTCTGATTGATAGGTGTATGCGCTTGTTTCGCTAACAAGATTTTGATTAAAGTTGATTGTTAGCAGTCTGTCATATAAAGTATGGCAACATAAATTTTTTATGGTATTTCAAGCTGTTGGTTTGAAATATCGCAGCAGTTTCTATCTATTACAAGAAAAGTGAATATGACTAAAACCGTATCCCAAAAAGAGTTGGGAAAAAACTCTTATACAAAAGAAGAATTAGTAAAATGTGGTCAAGGTGATTTATTTGGCGAAGGCAACTGTCAACTTCCAGTTGATAATATGCTGATGTTAGATCGTATCATCACCATCACATCTGATGGTGGCGAACACGGTAAAGGTGAGTTAATTGCTGAATTAGATATTGATAAAGCTCTGTGGTTCTTTCAGTGTCACTTCCCCGGCGACCCTGTGATGCCTGGCTGTTTAGGCCTTGATGCAATGTGGCAGTTAGTTGGTTTCTTCCTTGGTTGGAGCGGAGGCCCGGGTAAAGGCCGCGCACTAGGTGTTGGTAATGTTAAATTCACAGGTCAGGTTTTACCAACGTCTAAAAAAGTAACCTACCGAATTACTATGAAACGTTTAATTATGCGTAAACTTGTTATGGGTATTGCTGATGGCGTTGTTGAAGTAGATGGTAAAGTGATTTACACAGCAGAAGATCTAAAAGTAGGTCTGTTTGTTGATACTTCTAGCTTCTAGTATTAAATAGCTTAAATTAAGTTTAATAAAGCACTGTATATGCAAATATCCAGTGCTTTATTTTTATCTGCTTTTTTTAAAGGATGTGAAATGAAACTAATATACTCATGGTTAAAAGCAATTGCTAAATTAATAAATTTTACACGCTTATTTATTATCAATGCTCTTTTTTTAGTTATCGTAATGATCTTTGTTGTTGCCATTAGTGGCGAGGAACAACAAGTTGTTATCGCTGATAATTCAATCTTGCATCTAAATTTTACGGGCAGTATTGTTGAACAAAAACAACCAGTTGATTTTTCGAGTGAACTATCTAAACAGATGCTTTCACCTGATCAGCCACAAGTAAGTGAATATCAAATTGATGAGATACTTCAGGTTATCCGTTACGCTCAATCTGATCCTAAAATAAAAAGCATCTTATTAGAATTAGATGGTTTAAGTAGCGCCAGCCTTAACCATTTGACCGATATCGGAAAGGCTCTCAATGAGTTTAAAACTGCAGGAAAAACTGTCACTGCGATTGCTGATAACTATTCTCAAACTCAATACTTATTAGCAAGTTTTGCTGATCAGATTTATCTAAATCCGCAGGGTTTGGTCTTCCTGCAAGGTTTTTCTGTATACCGTCTCTATTTCAAAGAAGCTTTAGACAAGCTGTTAATCACACCACATATCTTTAAGGTCGGTACCTACAAATCATTTGTAGAACCTTTTACCCAAAACAAAATGTCCGAAGAGAGTAAATTGGCCAACAGTCATTGGTTAAAACAATTATGGACAAATTATAGTAATACTGTTGTCAGAGAGCGAAAAGATAAAAGCGTAATAACAGCCCAGTCACTATCTCCTTCTCTAGCACAATTAAAATCAGCACTGAAAGATGCAGGAGGAGATACCGCACTGTATGCAAAACAAGTCGGTTTAGTTGATTTTTTAAACAGCCGCTTTGAAATAATGAATAAGTTTAAAGAAAAGGCAAAGTCACAAGGCGTTGATTTCAACCTGCTAAGTTACACTGATTATCAATCAACCCTACCTCGCTTATATCAAAGCCAGGCAAACAAGAATCAGATTGCACTTATTCACGGCAGTGGTGAGATTTTAGCGGGAGAGCAAAAAGTAAATGCTATTGGTGGTGATAGCTTTAGCAAGTTATTAGAGAAAGCACTTATTAATAAGCGTGTTAAAGCAGTAGTTATTCGTCTTGATACGCCAGGAGGCAGCGCCTTTGCATCCGAAAAAATTCGCCAACAAGTATTGGCCTTAAAACAAGCAGGCAAAAAAGTCGTTGTTTCTATGGGCAGTGTGACCGCATCGGGAGGCTACTGGATTGCTTCAGCAGCTGATTATATCATAGCATCACCAACAAGCTTAACAGGATCAATCGGCATATTCGGCATGTACGCCAGCGCAGATAAAGCACTCAATAAATTTGGTATTTATAACGATGGCATCGGCACCAGTGAGTTATCAACTTTAGATCCGACTCGAGCGCTTAACCCAGAGCTTGCTGAAATTATGCAAATAGGTATTGAACATGGTTATAAACAGTTTTTAACTGTGGTTGCACAAGGTCGGAATATGTCACTCTCAGAAGTTGATAAAGTTGCACAAGGACGCGTCTGGACGGGGGTTGATGCAAAACAACACGGACTTGTAGATCAACTGGGAAGTCTGCAGGATGCAATTAATCAAGCTGCTGACCTTGCACAATTAACACAATTTGATATACAAGAGATCGCCCCTACACTGTCTACAAAACAGCAGTTACTCAATGAGATGTTCACATCAGGCGTGAAGTTATTAGCGCAAACAGTTCAAATTAGCCCTGTTTTATACCAAACAATAAACTTACTGCAATCACAGACGGCGATATTAACAAGGTTTAACGACCCACAAGGTCGTTATGCTTATTGCCCAATGTGTATAATCAAATAAGTAAACAAGATAGGGGCTGATTACCCCTATCTCTTTTATCGATTAAGAAACAGATCAGAGACTTGATGAATATTAAGATTTATCCACTGCACTACTACACACAATCAGGTAATCTAAAACCACCAATATTTTTTTACTTTACCCTACTCTTTTTAGCAAGAACATGGGCATTGTTAATTATTTCTGTAGCTTCTCGTAATACAGGTAATAAAATATTAGCTATGTTCTATCCTGATAAGACACATTTTTATTTAGGATTGATTTCTGGTTTTATTGCTCTGTTGTTGTTTCTGCTGTCAGGAAGGGATCATGATAAACATTACTGGCTGTCGAAATTATGGCAAATCGGCTATCCATTTTTACTGTTGAGTATTATTACCGATTTTGCTCTGCAACTTTATTATTTGTCTATTAATCACTTTCAATATTCTTTGGGAGCATCGCTGCAACTGGTAATTATCATTTGGTCATTACTATACAGCGTGCGCAGCAAGCACTTGAAAGCGAGTTTTGTACGTCATAATTAAAAATAACACAGATAAATTACACCTTATCTGTGTTATTCATAAGTTATACCAATCGCATTAATTTTGTAATCTAATTCCATTCCGCAAAACTAATTGATCTGTTTTTATATTGGGAAGTGCGATTTTAACCGCGCAATATCATAGGCGCGACTAAAGTCGCACTTCCATGAATAGATCATAATATTAAGCTGATTGGTATTAAAAGAGCAATTAATGTAATTTTAGGCGTGGTCGCAATACCCGGTTAATACGCTCTACTAATGAGATTAATGCGGTCCGGAAATAGCCGTGAAGTGCAACCTGGTGCATACGATACAATGAGATATAAACCATACGCGCTAAACGACCTTCAATTTTCATTGAACCTTTCATTAAATTACCCATTAAGCTGCCGACAGTGCTGTAATTGCTTAATGAAACTAATGAGCCATAGTCTCTGTATTTATATGAGACTAATGATTTCTCCTTGATGGTGGCAATAATATTTTTTGCAACTAATGATGCCATCTGGTGTGCTGATTGCGCACGAGGAGGTACAAAACCTCCATCAGGAAGCGCACAACTTGCACAATCCCCGATCGCATAAATAGCATCATCAAGCGTGGTCTGCAAACTTGCTTTAACCACTAGTTGATTAACTTGGTTCGTTTCAAGACCTGCAATCTCTTTTAAGAAATCAGGAGCTTTGATACCAGCCGCCCAAACGATTAAATCTGCAGCAATCAGCTCGCCTTCCTTGGTCAGCAAGCCCTGCTGCGTCGCTTCTATAACCATAGTTTTAGTGCGCACATCAACACCCAATTTTAGTAACTCTTGATGGGCTGAAGCTGAGATCCGCTCAGGAAGTGCAGGCAAAATTTTAGCACCCGCTTCCACAAGACTGACTTTTAAGTCTGACGCTTTAATATGCTCAAAACCATAACTGGAAACTTGTTGCAGTGAGTTATAAAGCTCGGCTGATAATTCAACGCCAGTTGCACCCGCTCCCACTATCGCAACACTAACTTGTTTTGTTTCTTGTACACCAAGCTGTAAATATTTATTTAACATACGGTTATGAAACTTTTTAGCCTGCTGCGGACTATCTAGAAAAATGCAATGTTCCGCTACACCTTTTGTCTTGAAATCATTACTAACACTGCCAAGTGCCATCACCAGAATGTCATAACTGACTTCGCTTTCAGGTAAAATCTGCGTGCCATCTAGATCGTTCAGTTGCGCTAATTGAATCTGTTTATTTTCCCGATCAATATTAGCTAATGCACCAAGTTTAAAATTAAAACCATGATTTTTTGCATGTGCACGGTAACTTAATGCATCAATACCATCATCTAAAGAGCCTGCGGCCACTTCATGCAATAATGGTTTCCACAAATGTGTTCTATTTTTATCGACTAAGGTGATATGGGCTTTTCTTTTACGTCCTAATTTATTGCCTAATTCAGTCGCAAGTTCAAGGCCTCCAGCCCCACCACCAACAATAACAATTTTATACATATATACCTCAATTTTAGAAAAATACGATTACATTAAAATTCTGGATAAGTGCACAGGAGATAACTAAAAACACTAATGTAATAGGATTTAATAAACTGGAATATCAGAACTATATCACAAGAAAATGTAACTATGTTACAAATGTTAATTGAGTTAACATTAAATAGGTTGATTTTGCACTAATGTGGTAATTTTGTTACAGCCCGTTACAAGCGCAAAAAAAAAACAACAAAAAATAATCCGTTAATTGAATTATTTTCTGTTGCTATTAGAAGTGATTTTACAAAGATTTAAATTTTTT
>JABXKR010000265.1 GCA_013619145.1 Psychromonas sp.
ATCTTGGAACTTATGACCTTGCTTTTCATCAAATATTATTCGGTAATATTGAGAAAGCTCATGATCACTTTGCTGCGAGTCAAGCATTTCATCACTTTTTGAAAGAATACATAAACAGTTTTGTGAATTTTTAGTACGAAAACCACTGACACATTTAGTTTCAATATCTAAATACTCTTCTGGCCATTCAATTTTTCCAACCATATTATCTTCTGGATGCAGATTCGGATTAAAGATAACTTGTTTAATACCACATAAAAAACCGATCCGTTCACTCCAAAAAGCCCCAAGTCCCACACCACATATAAGAGGAGATTTGTCTTCGCTACTTTGGATATGCTTATGAACTTCTTTTAGAATATGGCTCATATCATGTTTAGGATGAATGGTGCTGTAATGGACAAAACGCACATCATCATCAATAAACTTTAATTGCATCACTTTTTCATGATTACCCGGGCTTGTTGCATCGAAGCCGTGTAGATAAATGATCATTTACTTATTCCCGCCTTTATTATTCTAATCGTAAATTTAGCGATTTATTTTATAAAACTTTTGCAATCTATATTTTCAATAGGTTTGTTTATAAGTCTATGGAAATTCATGTAGAGTGCAAGCGTTGAAATTAACTAATTAGATCCGCTCGGCAAACTGCTTTAGCTTTTGATTGTTTTCTATGCAAATCGATTGTTAATACAACCTAATTTATTAATAGCTGAATCATATAGCTGCATTACAAAGCGTCGATTGCTTATTATTGAAGTGGACGAATCAGGTCCGCCCGGCAAACTGCATTAGCTTTTGATTATTTTCAATCCAAATCGGATTTTTATGTAAAGGTAGTTCAACACGATTATTAATATAACGTAATTTATTAATAACGGTATCATTCCCCTGCATTGGAACTTTTAGATTGTCTAATATGGAAATGGCACCATTGATATCATTACAGGCCAAAATCAGATCACAGCCTGCATTAAGCGCACTTGTAGCACGACTTAAATGATTGCCTGCAAAACTTGCACCATGCATTGATAAATCATCACTAATAATCACACCATTAAAATTAAGTTGTTGACGTAATATATCCTGTAACCAATAAGAAGAAAAACCAGCTGGCTGATTATCACATTGTTGATAAACAACATGTGAAGGCATCACCGCATCGAGTGCCTCTCGTTTAATAAGCTGACTAAAGGGTAAAAGATCATTATTAAAAATGTCATCTTTGCTACGATTATCAATCGGTAAATCAATATGAGAATCTGCTTTAACACTACCATGTCCAGGAAAATGTTTACCTGTTGAACGCATACCCGCCGCTTTCATTCCTTTGATATATGCCTGCGCTAATTGTATCGTTTGCTCAACGGAAGATGAAAATGCGCGTTTTTGGATAACATCGGAAATACCATTTAAATCAAGTACGGGGGCAAAACTTAAATCAATATCACAGGCAATTAACTCACTGGCCATTACCCATGCACTGCTAAACGCCAATTCTTTTGCGTTCTCTATATCATTAAATTCAAGCAAAGAGCCAGCTGAAGGTAAAAGAGTAAAACCCTCTCTAAAGCGTTGTACTCGCCCCCCCTCGTGATCAACTGCAATTAAGATATCATTGCGGGCGTAAAAGCGTATCTGCTGAACAAGTTCCTTTAGTTGTATAATATTTACAAAGTTTCGGGTAAATAAAATAACCCCGGCAACTAATGGATGCCCTAATATCTCTTTTTCCTGTGCGTCTAATTCAACACTTTGTACATCTATAATCAAGGGTTTCATTTAATTACTCTCTTCTAATGCAAAAAAACCAGCATTGCTGGTTTTTTTATTTACACTTAAATCATTTGCCTATATTTCAAATAGAAACCGTTAAAATCATTTCAGGCGACTTAATAATTTATCAATTTCAATGCGCTGGGCACCATTACTATCATCAAGCACAGACAATAGTATCTCTTTTGCCCCCGCCTGATCGTCTATCTCCAGATATGCGCGCGCCAAATCAAGTTGAGCACCAATACCATTTTCATCATCATCGATATCAATCCCCTCTTCTGCATTAACGACATCTGGAAACTCATTTAAACCTAAATCAAGATCTAACTCCGCATAGGGTTCATCTTTACTTAATTGATCACTATTTTCCAATAGGGTTTCAATATCAATAAAATCAGTTATTTGTTCAGAATCTACTTTAGGAAGAGGCGCATCCACATTAAAGGCTACATCACTTAATTGCTTAGCGAATATGTCCTGTCCATTTTTCTCCAGTTTCTCTTTTGGCTCTTGCTCTGCAATTAAATCATCTAATGCCGATGCATCAAACGGCACATTTTCATCTAACTCAAGTGCAGCATCATCTAAGTCAGTTAAATCAAGCTCTGTAAGCTCAAGCTCAGCTGATAGTGCTGTACTCTCAGCCAACTCCGTTAAATCAAGCTCTGCCAGCTCATCTATCTCTGTAGTTTCAAGCTCAGCTAATAGTGCAGTACTCTCATCCAACTCTGTTAAATCAGTTAAATCAAGCTCTGCCAGCTCCTCTATCTCTGCAGTTTCAAGCTCAGCTGATTGGGCTTTGCTCTCATCCAACTCTGTTAAATCAGTTAAATCAAGCTCAGGGAATTCTAATTCACTCTCTTCTGATTCGCTTAAATCTAACCCTACTATTTCATCAATATCCGAAATTTCAAGCTCAGGGAATTCTAATTCACTCTCTTCTGTTGGTAGATCAGCTTGTAATTCTTCGATAGCCGATAACTCAATTTCAGATAAGGTTTCATTATTTTCTGTAGATTCCGCAATAACAGGGGCAATGTCAGCCGATGTTGCAGTTAAATCTAAGCTTGATTCATCTTGCTCTGCAACATCATTTTGCTTTACCTCTGCATCACCTGATTGTTCAGATAACTGAGCTTCCCATTCTGCGGCCAAATCCAAATCAGCTTGCTCTTCAGCTGACACTGTTCCCGAATCAGCAACGCTTGAAATAAGATCTTCCTCTTCAACCAGCGCTCCTATACCAAACGGGTCATCTTCACTTGTCTGGATTTCTGAATCATCCAAATCGACACTTGAAATAAGATCTTCCTCTTCAGCCAAAGCGCCGATACCAAACGGATCATCTTCGCTAGTTTCAGGCTCTTCTGCTTCGGTTAAATCAACAACAGCAAAAGCATCGTCTTCATCAGTTAGATCAATACGTTCACTTTCTTCTGCTATGGTGAATGTCTCGTCATCATCAATATTTATTGCTTCTGCTTGCGGAGCTTCTTTACCGGTATCTTGAACCATCGAATCATCAGTTGTGAAGTCCAATTCTTGTTCCGGTTCGTTAGAAAGATCCTCGGTTAATAATGCATCAAACTGACCTGATTCTTCCATTAAGATTGCGGTTGATTCAGCAAGCTCCTGCTCTTGCTGTGCAAGTGAATGTTTAGATCGAATGCGTATTACTACTGCAAATATTGTCAGTAAGAATAAAATGGGAGAGATAATAACAATTAACAAATTAATTAATGATGAAGTAATCCAACGTAATATTTCATTTATTAAACCTTCACCACTAAATGGGCGCTCTGCAACCGCGTCAAGCTGTGCACGGTAATCATCAATGATCTGCTGCAGTTTTTTATGAATTAATAATTCGCTTTCAATCTGCTCTGTTAAGGCAGATAACTCATCTTGAAGTGGTTTCAATTTTAGTTTTAAACTTTGATTGGTCTCTGTAGCAACCACCAGTTGTTCATTAACTATATTTAACTCATTTTTCAGTGCATCTAATTTATTTTCAACTGCAATTAATTCTT
>JABXKR010000268.1 GCA_013619145.1 Psychromonas sp.
ATCATAGTGTTCACTAGATAATACTATTAGTACAGCATCCTCTGAAAAGTCATACATCTCTTTCCAAATCATTTTATCCATATACAAAGCTTTATGAGGTTGATCTAAAGTTATTATTTCTTGGGTAACTCCATCATCTACCTTTACTTTGCAACTTCCATTTACATTTATAAAAAAGAATTTAGAATTTCTATTTGCATGCTGCCCTCTTATTGTTCCCTCTGTAGTTTTATATATATAAAAAACTCTTTTTATATCAAAAGGTATCGAGCCTAAATAATGAATATCTGTCTGCAAATGAAGAGCATTTTCGATATTCCATTGACGATATGGTTTTACATCTTTGGAGGTAATAAAACACAGCTGTTGGCCATTGGGATCGAGAAAATGGTTAAATGAATTAATTAAGAAATCCCGCAATAAACGGCGATTAAGGGTGTTGATATTAAGCTTGGCACAGCGGTTTTGATATTCAGAAAAAGAGCTAAAAGCTGGCAATAATGGGAATTGAAATATCACCAAATCAAAACTATTCTTTGCTAAACCAGCCCAAGAGTTTGCATTGCAGACATCAAATTCAAACAAAACAGGGTTATTTTTCATTTTCAGTTGATGGTAAAACTGATCGCCATATTTACCACTCATAGTGGATAATGAATCATAAACAGTTGCAGTTAAAGAGGCTGGCTGGTGGTGGTTTAATAAAGCGTTTGAAAATGATAAATCACCATCTCCTATGGTTAAAATTCGCCACTGTTTTTTTATGATCATTCTGTTTAACTCTATAAGGTAAATTGACAGGGTTAATTTAACATCTTATGGGAAGTATTATAAATAAAGTTAACTCGGATTTTACTATTATATAAATATGATTCCTCTATTCATAATTTGCCGAGCGATTTAAAATAAAGTGAGCAAACTATATGGTTAATAAGTTGCTGTTTAAATATTTTTTGTTTTTTTTCTTATCTGTTTTCATAAGCTGTGCTTGTGCATCACAAACGGTAACGAAAGATAGCGCCAATGAAGCTTATGAAATTGGTGCTATGGTACAAAATATCCAAGTTGCATTAAAAGCTCCTAATGATCAGCAATCGTTACAGACGATAATCAATTATGGTACAGATTCACGTTATTATATGATGATCCGAGGCTGGTTATTTCAAGAATTAGTTGCTGTTGAAAGCCAATTACATGCCAGTAAAGAAGCCAAAATCAGGGCGAAATTTCAAAATAAATCCAACTTTTTAAAACAAGCAATTAGGGCTATTGATTTAGAGTAACTGTCTTGCTCAGGAGTAAAATGGCTCAATGAGCCAAAATAGAATCTTTTCGGCAAAGATTCTGTGATTTCGTAATCGGCTCGATTCGCTTTGCTGTTTATGCTTGCCGTGTTATAACTTCCAATTTCAGGGCTGAATTTTTCAAATTAAGTTTGAGTAGTGTATTTGTAAAGCTCTCTTATAAATCAGCTTGCATTAGATATTACATCCTATTGTTATTTTTACTCTATCATTTACAGCTGTTAGATAATTTTCCGGAATTAGAATATGAGCATTAATCAAAGCGCGCTTTTTCTGCGCTATTTAAAACAGTTGAGCAAACTAATCGATAAAATTGAGATGCATGAAAATGGAAATGCAGAAATTCTTAATACACGTTTGTCAGACTGTATGTTTCCACTTTTAACGCATGCAAGAATAGCCGCCAATTTTTCTCTTAGAGCTTGCTGTGCTACTGCAGAGGTAGAGAGAGTCACCTTCGATAATAATGAAATATCATTTTCAGGGTTGAGAAAACAGCTATCAGAGACTATTGCTTACATACAAACATTAACTTCTGCAAAAACAGATCAATCTGATAATAAAGTGCATGATAAAGCGGGCATTATCGACATCTATTTACCCAAATTAGAGTATGTAGATTCCTTTGCGTTACCGAATTTTTTCTTTCATCTCAGTATGGTATACGCCACGGCTCGGAATCAAGGCGTTCCAGTTAGTAAGGGAGATTATGATGGCTATCATAGTTATCCAGACGGTTTTTCATTTGATAAATGAGAAAAGGAAAAGCTTTAATGAAGTAATAAAAGCACCTTGCGCTTTCTTTGAGGAACAGCTGAACCTAAATCTAGCGCGTTGAGCAATTCAGTCATTTTTGTCACGACTATTATTTTCCTACAGGCATAAAAAAACCAGCAATAAGCTGGTTAGTTTATCTCTTTACCTAAGTAAAGAATGGTGCGGAAAGAGAGACTTGAACTCTCACACCTTGCGATACTAGAACCTAAATCTAGCGCGTCTACCAATTCCGCCACTTCCGCATCAATGTGGCTGGGATAAGAGGATTTGAACCTCTGAATGCCGAGATCAAAACCCGGTGCCTTACCGCTTGGCGATATCCCAATTGTTATTTTTAAAGAGTTGATTCTCTATGGTAATTCTTTATAAGATAAAGAATGGTGCGGAAGGAGAGACTTGAACTCTCACACCTTACGATACTAGAACCTAAATCTAGCGCGTCTACCAATTCCGCCACTTCCGCAACTTAAAGTAAATGGTGGCTAAACCGAGATTTGAACTTGGGACCCCATCATTATGAGTGATGTGCTCTAACCAGCTGAGCTATTTAGCCATTCTATTTACTTTAATCTTAACTCATCCTGCTAAGCAGTCGTCGTTTCGATGGGGCGCATTATGCGGATATCGATGATTGCCGTCAACTATTTTTTGTTAAAAAATGTGATTTTTATTTCGTTTGCTTAATTGCTAATCATCTTGATCTTATTTTGAACAAAAAACAGCGAATAGGCTGCTAAAAATGCTTTTTTTAATTAAAGGACAGATCCCTATTTGCGAATACAGCTTATTATCTGCAGTTACTTTATTTTATATTTGAAAAACGGTTTTCTAAGTATGAAGTTGGTAAACTTGATGGCATTAAATATCCCAATACCAGGTGGTTTGAGATATATACCCAAACTACTTCAAGATGCAAATTCAGAGTTTCGCCCGGATGCTAGAACAAGACGCAACATGATGAGAATGGTTATTCCCTTTTCAAGTGTTGCAACGCAGTGCTAGCTTTCGGGCGAAACTCCCGAAGGGCAAGGTGCATCTTGAGGTAGCTTGGGTATACAGCCGTAACGAGAGCATTAAATGAAGATATTACATACGTCAGATTGGCACCTTGGTCAGTATTTTATGATGAAAACCAGAGAAGCCGAACATTTGGCTTTTTTAAACTGGTTGCTTGAAGTTGTCAAAAAGGAAAGTATAGAGGCTGTGATTGTGGCCGGTGATATATTCGATAGTGCTTCACCACCCTCATATGCGCGTAAACTATATAGTGACTTTATCGTCAGATTGCAGAAGAGCCTTTGCCGCCATCTCATTATTGTTTCAGGTAATCATGATAGTGTTGCAGTATTAAATGAAAGCAAAGATCTTTTACAAGTATTAAATGTATCGGTACTTGCGGGATTAAGTGATGATTTAAATGAGCATATTATTGCACTGCTAGATGAAAATAATAAGCAAAAGGCATTGGTTTGCGCGTTACCCTTTTTACGCGCTCAGGATGTAATGAGCAGTGAACAAGGAATGTCGGCTGAACAAAAGCAAATGAATTTACAACAAGGCATTCATAATGCGTATCAAAAAATTTATGAGCTAGCTAAAAGCCAATCTACACAGACGAAATTACCAATCATTGCAACCGGGCACTTAACTGCAGTTGGCTGCTCTGTTTCTGAATCTGTACGTGATATCTATATTGGTACTCTGACTGCATTTCCAGCTTCACTCTTCCCTGATTTTGACTATATTGCGCTTGGTCATCTGCACCGTGCACAAAAGGTACAAAAATCAGAATATATTCGTTATAGCGGTTCACCTATTGCATTAAGTTTTGATGAAAGCAAACAGCAGAAAAAAATCAATGTTATCGAGTTTGATGAAAACTCGCCTTTGACCGTCAATGAAATCATTATACCCAATTTTCAGAATATGCAGGTAATAAGTGGCGATTTAGAGTCAGTGATTGAACAGCTGCAGCAACTTAAACAAAAGTTAAATGGCGAAAGTGCCTGGATAGAAGTCAAACTGCAGCAAGCTTTTTATCTTTCTGATGTACATGGAGTATTGAGTGAGCAGGTAGAAGACAGTGCGATTGAAATATTAAAAATCAGTAGCCCTAAAGTGAATGAAAATAATCAATGGCAAGACAACGAAAAATCGACACTGGACAATCTTACTCCGATGGATCTTTTTGAGCATCGTTTGCAGATTGAAGATGGTTATAGCGAACAACAGAAACAGCAATTAACGGATCTATTCGCTGAAGTTTGCTCTGAAGTGGAGCATAAATCATGAAAATTCTTTCATTACGTTTCAAAAATTTAAATTCATTAAAAGGGCAGTGGAAAATTGATTTTCAGGATGACGATTTTACTGAAAATGGATTATTTGTTATTACCGGGCAAACGGGCGCGGGTAAAAGTACCATTTTAGATGCAATTTGTCTGGCGCTATATCAGCAAACCCCGCGCCTGGATCGTTTAACGCAAAGTAAAAATGAACTGATGACGCGCGGGACCGGAGATTGTTCATCGGAAGTTGAATTTAGTGTAAAAGGCAAAGGTTATCGGGTTTTTTGGGAGCAGAAAAGAGCGAGAAAAAGCGCAACAGGTAAGTTACAAGCGCCGCAATGTGAGTTAGCTGAAATAAATGGTGATATTTTATGTACCAAAAGCAGTGAAGTGCTAAAGCAAGTGATTGAGCTTACAGGACTCGATTTCTCTCGATTTACTAAATCGATGTTATTAGCGCAAGGTGGATTTGCGGCATTTTTAAATGCCAGTCCGAAAGAGCGTGCGGAATTATTAGAAGAGTTAACTGGCACTGAAATTTATTGTGAAATTGCTAAACATGTTTTTGAGCGAAATAAACAGGTGCAGGCCGAGTTAGAGCTGTTAATTAAGCAAGCTGATGTATTAGAGGTGCTTTCTGATCTGCAGGTCGAACAATTAAAAGAGCAAGTCGCGTCGCTTGAAATTGAAAAACAAACGCTGCAAACAAGCTCAAAAAGTATTGAATACGCATTATTATGGTTAAAAAACGGTGAGCTATTAAAGTCTCAAGTAGAGACGCAGCTGAAAACGCTGCAAACTTGCGAGCAAGCGTCGATTGCTTTTAAAGATAAGGTATTAGCCATTGAACTGGCTGAAAAAGCCAAGCAACTGGAGCAACCTTACCAAGATCTGCTAATAAATCGTAAGCAGCTGCAGCACAATAGTGAGCAATTGTCGCTCAGTCAACAAAAAAGAGAGGCATCAAATAAGCAGTTAGTCGAAGCTAAAAATCAAGTTGGAAAATTAACTGAGCAGGAAAAATCACAACAAAAAGAGCAGCAATTTAAATTAATGCAACTGACAGAACAGTTGGTACCTTTAGATGTGAAAATCAGTCAATTATCTTTGCAGTGTTCAGAGCAATCGATCGAGCTTGATAAACAAACGGATTTATTAACTGCCAGTCAAAAGAGGTTAGATGCCGGGCTTGAAAAGCAAAATATCAATACTATTGCTTTGCATGAACTCAATAACAGCTTGCAGAAACAGCAAGTGTCACAGGATTTACAAGAGACATTACCTGTTATCGAACAACAATTTTCACTGTATATAAAGCAACAAGCGCAATTAAATAAGCTAAAACTAGCCAGTTCAGAGATGCAGCAGAAGCAAAATAGCCAGCAAAGCCTATTGATTGAGCATAACAGGCAAGCGAGTGAAAGTGCACAACAGTTACAAGTACAACAGTTGGCTTTGCAGGTCCAAGTACAACAAAAAGAGAGCCTATTAAAGGATTTTCAATTCAGCAGTTCAATGCAGGTAAATGAGTCATTAATGCAGGTACTTGAACAGCAAGCGCAAAATCAGCAGGCACTTTCTTTGACTCGGCAGTTAGATGAAACCCGAGGGCGCTTATTAGCTACGCAAAAATGCATTACTGATTTAGAACTGGGGATTAATAGCAATCAGCAGGCGCTTAACGTTGCAGAACTTGCCGGGCAAGAATGCAAAGCGCAAACACTTGCCTTGCAGAAACTGTTAGAACAAGAACAAGTTCTTGCACAACTAAGTGATCTTAAGAAACAATTACAGGAAAATCAGCCTTGTCCATTATGTGGCTCATGTGAGCATCCTGCCATACTCGATTATCAGCCTTTAGATGTACCGGAAACGCAGTTAGCACTGCAGAAAAAAGAGCTGCAATTAAATAAAGTGCGTGATGATTACCGGGATTTATTAGCCCAAAGCAAAGCCGATGCCAAGCAACTAAAAACATATCAAGCACAAGCGCAACAGCTTAACGAATCTCTTGCACTGCTATTATCGGAATGGCAAGCAAGCCCTTATTTAGCAACACTTGAATATCAAGAAAATAGCCAGCAAGATTTACTGTTTTTAGGGCAGAATTTACAAGAAAAACGCAGTAATATTGAAAATCTGCAAAAACAATTACAGCAGATAGAAGAGGGCTTACCCGCATTGCAACAAGCGGTGCAGGGCTTAACGCTGCAAGTTCATGATAATGATAATAAGCAGCAGCAGCTTAATAGCCAAAGCAGGGTTTATGAAAATGAACAGCAACGTCTGCAAAAAGAGCAACAAGCATTACTCGTTCAACTTGAAGAGAATCAAAACAGCATTAAGCAGCAGTTACCCGAGCTGTTATTAAATGAGCCCGTTGAAGTAGATAAATTATTCGCTAATCCTGAGCTATGGATTGAAAAACAGAAAAACAGCATCGTATTGTATCAGTCGATGCAGGCACAGCAGGTGACCCTGCAAAGCTTGCTGGAAAAGCAGGGGCATGAATTAGAGCTGCACAAACAACAGCAGGGGCATATAGAAACATCCTTACAGCAGCTGCGGCTGCAATGGCAAGCTAATCAGGAAAAACTGCAACAGCTGCAGGCGCAAAGGCTGGCTGAATTTGGTCAGCAAAGTCAGCAGCAGATACGAGATAAAATTGAATCTGAAAAACTACAATTAGCTCAGTTGCTAGAGATCGCCAATAAAAAATCACAAGAGATTGAAGGCGAATATGCCCGTTTGTCAGGGCAGATGGCGGAACAAAATAATCAACAAGTAGCGCTGCAAAAACAACAGCAAACACTGTCAGCTGTTTTTGAGCAGTTATTAACAGAGAGTGCTTTTACTGATCAGCAAGCGTTTATTGATTCTCGTTTATCTGCAGCTCAGTTAAGCACTTTATTGCAGCAGCAAAAGCAACTTAACGAGCAATTGTTAACAGAGCTGACACGTTTAAATTCGGCAAAACAGAACCTGGAAAATCATATTAAGCTATTGGTGACAGAAAAAGATTCAATAACGTTAGAAAATGAATTAGCTGCGCAAAAGTCAGCTTATGATCTGTTAAATGATCAATTGGTTGAGCTAAAAGGAAAATTACAAGCTGACATTCGTTTAAAAGCACAGCAAGCCGCGTTGCTTGTAGAGCAACAAAAACAGAAAGAGATATCGCAGCAGTGGGCAATGCTTAATAAACTGATTGGCTCTGCCGATGGCAGTAAATTTAGAACTTTTGCACAAGGCCTGACTTTGGATAATTTAGTTTATCTTGCCAATAAAGAGATGGCGAATCTGCATCAGCGTTATCAATTACAGCGTAATATTGATGAACCCTTAGCATTGCAGGTGATTGATTTATGGCAGGCAAATGCACTGCGTGATGTAAAAACCTTATCAGGTGGAGAAAGCTTTTTAGTGAGCCTTGGCTTGGCGTTAGCCTTGTCTAATCTGGTCAGTCATAAAACGCAAATAGAATCACTGTTTTTAGATGAAGGCTTTGGCACATTAGATGCGAACACCTTGGAAATAGCCCTTGATGCACTGGAAAGGTTAAACGCAACGGGTAAATTAATCGGCGTCATTTCCCATGTAGATGCACTTAAAGAGCGTATTAATAAGCAGATCCATGTGCAAAAGGGGAGTGGAGCGGGTTACAGTAAGTTAGATGCTCAGTACCAATTTATCGAAGATAGTTAGATGCTTATTTGCTGTTTCACTTGCCAAGTGAAACAGCAACCCTGTATATATGAGCCTAATCCAAACGTTTGATAAGTTTGGCTGGTTGTCCACCAACCATAGTATCTGGAGCAACATCTTTAGTTACTACTGAACCAGCTGCAACAATTGAACGGGCACCAATGGTCACCCCCTGACAAACAGACACATTACCACCAATCCAAACATCATCTTCAACGGTAATCGGCAAACATGTTATTTCCCAGTTCCTGCGTTTGCGATGATCAATTGGATGAGAAGGCGTATAAAATTGTGTACTAGGACCAATTAATACATGACTGCCAATAGTGATCGGTGAATTATCTAACATGGTGACCCCCATGTTGATATAGGTATCTCGACCGACTGAAATGGTTTTTCCATATTCACATAGGAAGGGCGGACAGATGATGCTGTTTTCGCCAAAACTTTTTAAAAGCTGCTTAAAGTATGGTTTTGCCTTATTGAACTGGCGTTGGTTGATGCTTTGCAAAAGCGCAAAAGCCTGATCGCGTAGCTGATTAAATTCAGGGGCCAGTGCATCGTAATCCAATCCTAATTGCATTTTTTCAAATTCTGTCATTAGTGATTACCTGTTTTATAAATGTTAAATCCTACTTTAATCTAAAATTAACTGTAGATCTCCTTATAAAAGCAAGTGCAAGGCTGAACAATAGCAAATCTGGTTTTGTATCAATTAATAATAACGAGCTAATATGCTGGCGATGCAAATTTTATGAACAAGCCTATAAATGAAGTTTATCTTGGATTACTTTTCACTTTCTTTATTTTAAGCAAGCCCAGGAACTGCTGGACACTTTAAAAATATTCAAACCTCAGGATCTTCCAATCTCTGAATATACTTGGTTGGATCGAGCAGATAGCAGTTTTCAAGATAAGGAAATATTTACACCGTCCAATACTAGGGGATAGGCATACGAGCATTTGCTACTGCATCACCTTCAGGTGGCGCAATAGAGGTAGTTATAGCATGCTGTGGAGTTGCTTGGCGGAAAAATAAAGGCAACCGAAGTTGCCTTTATTATATTTGTACAGATAGTTTGAACTATTGCTTAAACATTAAAGCGGAAGTGGATAACATCACCATCTTTAGTGATATAGTTTTTGCCTTCTAAACGCCATTTACCCGCTTCTTTTGCGCCCGCTTCACCTTTGTATTCGATAAAATCATCAAAACCAATAATTTCAGCACGGATAAAACCACGTTCAAAATCGGTATGAATAACACCTGCTGCCTGAGGTGCTGTTGCACCCACTTTAACCGTCCAGGCACGAACTTCTTTTACACCTGCTGTAAAGTAGGTTTGTAAATGCAGTAACTCGTAGCCACTGTTGATTACACGGTTTAAGCCCGGCTCTTCCTGACCAATACCTTCTAAGAACTCTTTTTTGTCTTCTTCATCAAGCTCAGCAATTTCTGACTCTATGGCAGCACAAACAGGCACGACAACAGAACCTTCTTGCTCTGCAATTTCACGAACTTGATCTAAATATTCATTATCTTCAAAACCATCTTCACTAACATTAGCGATGTACATGGTTGGTTTACCTGTTAAGAAGTTAAGGTAAGCAACCGCTTCTTTTTCTTCTTTAGTTAAATCAAGAC
The DNA here is from genome assembly GCA_013619145.1 of Psychromonas sp. Taxonomy (GTDB): domain Bacteria; phylum Pseudomonadota; class Gammaproteobacteria; order Enterobacterales; family Psychromonadaceae; genus Psychromonas. The sequence continues at coordinate 9,720 of JABXKR010000268.1, forward strand.
CGCGTACCATGCCGTCAGCTTCAAGATGTGCTTTAATTTTTTCCAAAACAGGCATTTCAAATTTGGCATCTTTATCGCCACCTTTCGCTTTTTTAGCGATACGTAACAGGCTGCGATCACAGCTTTCTAAATCAGCAAGTGCCAGTTCGGTATTGATGATCTCAATATCATCTTTAGGATGGATTTTACCCGCCACATGAACGATATTATCATCCTGGAAACAACGTACAACGTGACCGATTGCATCTGTTTCACGAATGTTCGCAAGGAATTTATTACCCAAGCCTTCACCTTTTGATGCGCCTTCAACTAAACCGGCAATATCAACAAATTCCATTGTTGTAGGCAATACGCGCTGCGGGTTTACAATTTCAGCTAATTGATCAAGGCGAGGATCAGGAACAGGCACGATACCAGTATTAGGCTCAATCGTACAAAATGGAAAGTTTGCAGCTTCAATGCCCGCTTTTGTTAGCGCGTTAAATAATGTTGATTTACCAACATTTGGTAAGCCGACGATGCCACATTTGAAACCCATGATTAGTATCCTATTTTGTTAGTTATTTGTGTTAATTGAGAGATAGTTTTAATGGAATATTATTCAGCTTTAAAACTATGTAAGCG
>JABXKR010000272.1 GCA_013619145.1 Psychromonas sp.
AATTAATTTTTTGAGTGAACTTAGCAGTTTCAAGCTGCTGTAAAGACTCATCTTTAGAGATAATATCTACTTTATTTTCAGCAAGATATGACTCAAGCAACTGCCAAACCTTAACGGTAATATCATCATTTTGTTTAAAAGCATTAAACCAGATTTTAGTCTGCTGCTTCTCATCTGCTTCTAATAAAACACCATCAATAACTGGAATAAGTTGCGTAGGTGGACGAATATCAACATCTTTAGTCAAAAAACCAGCTTCTATTTGTGACTCAGTCAAAACAGGTACATCAAATTGCACTCTTGCTTCATCGTTAGAGAAACTGCCTGTTTGATACGCTGGAATTAATTCCGCATTTTGATAAGCAAAAGAGTCATTTGCTTGCATTCGTGTTTCGAAGCGAGCACAGCCCGTTAACGATAAAGCAATAATAACGGCTACTGTCGTGCCTGATTGTTTAAATAATTTAATCATGAAAATAATTTAGCTTCGGTTAAGGCGTCACGGACGACTGATGTATACTCATCAGATAAGGTGGTTAATGGCAAACGGCAATCAGCCGTTGGGATTAAACCAAGCTCAGCACAAGCCCATTTTACGGGAATCGGATTTGCTTCAACAAATAATTTTTGATGAACGGGCAGCAATTGAGCGTTTATAGCTTTTGCAACATCAGTTTGACCATTTAATGCTGCATTACACATTTTAGTCATTTCAACCGGAGCAACATTACTGGTCACTGAAATAACACCGTGCCCACCCTGCAATATGAAATCACATGTAGTTTCATCATCACCGCTGTATAAAACAAAGTCATCTGCAACCAGCGCTTTGATTTCTGCAAGTCGGTTTAAATCACCTGTTGCTTCTTTAATACCTATGATATTTTTAATTTTAGCCAGGCGTGCCACCGTTTCAGGTAACATATCAACAGCTGTTCGACCTGGAACATTATATAAAATTTGTGGTAACTCACAAGATTCAGCAATCGCTTTAAAATGACGATAAAGCCCTTCTTGTGATGGCTTATTGTAATACGGTGTTACATTTAAACCCGCAATAACACCGCTATTTGCAAAAAGTTTACTGAGTGAGATTGCTTCAGATGTTGAATTTGCCCCATTTCCTGCAATAACAGGAATACGTCCATCTGCAAACTCAAGCGTTTTCATAACCACTTTTACGTGGTCATCGACATTTAATGTTGCAGATTCACCCGTTGTGCCAACAGCAACAATTGCAGAGGTGCCCGATTTTATATGAAACTCAACAAGTTCTTTTAAAGCATGGAAATCAATTTCGCCAGTTTTATCCATTGGTGTCACGAGTGCGACAATACTACCTGTTAACATCTTAAAGCTCCTCTTTATTGAATCTCAATGTTACTTTTGCCGACACTTAAAAACAAGCAATAAAGCTAATAGATTGAGCTTCTTATAGGAAAAACATGGAATTGGTGCTTGCGTTCACCTATTTAAACGATAATCTACACATCAATATCTTCAGCTCATTACAATTGAGGTCAAAATGCAAGCAAATAGCTATGACGTAACTGTATCAACTTTCCCGCAAATCATTATAGAAGGCTCAAAAGAAAAACCCGTGTTGGTGGTTTTTTGGTCGCCACAATGTTCAGTTTGCGCAACCTTGTTGCCGTTTTTAGACAAATTACATAATGAAAATAATCAGGCATTTACATTGGCACGTATTAACTGCGATGTTGAGCAGCAGATCGTCAGCCATTTTGGTGTACAAAGTGTGCCAAGTGTTTTTATGTTTGTAGACGGTCAAGGTGTGGATGGCTTTGCAGGAGAGCAAAGTGAAGAATTTATTCGCATGTTTATTGATAAACATACACCCGATCCATCACTTGAATTAATGCAGCAAGGACAAACACTTTTTGCACAAGGTAAATTATCAGAAGCAAAAACTATTATTATCCAAGCTACAAAATTAGATGCGCATAATAATGAGATTAAACTTGCTTTAGCACAGGTTTACCTTGCATTGGGTGACCATGAAAGCGCAAAACCTATATTAGAAGTTATTCCGATGGTCGATCAAAATATGATCTACCATAGTTTAATTTCACAATTGCAGCTCGCCCTTCAGTCAGCACAAACTCCTGAAATAACAGCGTTGGAAGCACAACTGGAAACCGCACAAGATAAGATGGCGATTGAGTATCAACTCGCCATTCAATATAACCAAGCGAATAGAAACAGCGAAGCATTAGCCTTGCTATATAAAATTCTTGTTGTTGATTTAGGGTACGAAAACGGTGAAGCTAAAAAGACTATGCTAGATCTTTTAGCAACTATCGAAGATGCCAGTTTAGTCAGTGAATATCGACGTAAACTATATAGTTTGCTGTACTAGAATCTGTATTCAAAACACTTGGAAATGCACAATTAAGCATTTCCAATTGGCTTGAGTATGCTTACTTTTGCAGCGCGTATTTCTCTATCGCTACGGCAACACCATCTTGATCATTGCTTGGGGCAATATAATTAGCCAATGCTTTAGTATCAAGATCGGCATTATCCATTGCCACTGAAAATCCGGCAAACTTCAACATATGGTGATCATTTTCAGCATCGCCTACACACATAACCTGCTCTGCACTAAGACCCAGAATATCAGCCAAATGCGCAACGCCGATTCCTTTATTACTTTCGATGTGTAAAAATTCCAAGAAAAACGGCGCACTGCGGACAACTGTATAGTTCTGCTTTAGTGACGCAGGTAAATTAGCTATAGCTTTATCAATAACTGTTTCTTCAGCTACCATCATTATTTTTATTAAAGAATCACTATCATCAAGTTGCTGAAAGTCAGTTTCAGATACAGGAACACCGTTAAGCCTGGATTCGATATCAGTCCATTGATTAAGCTGGTGAGTGATCAGGCCTTTGTTGGTTGAAAATGCGTGAATATAAACATCAAGTTTGCTTGCTACTTTGTGTAATATTTTTGCATCAGAGCCACGCAGAGTTGTCTGGTGAATCACTTCACCATTACCAACGCGTTGTACAATGGATCCGTTATAAGAGATAACAAAATCATCATCACTTGTTAGGCCCAAATGATTTAAATGTGGACGTAAACCTTCTAAAGGACGGCCTGAAGCGAGTACTATTTTGATGCCGGCAGACTTGGCAACTTGGATAGTATTGAAGGTACGCGATGAGATCTGCTTATCATTGTTAAGCAAGGTGCCATCCATATCGATGGCGATCAATTTATACATAAAGGCAAAACCTATAAATTAATTTGAGCGATTAAAAATCTGAATCCAAATCAGGTGCTATTCTCACTACTTCTCTTATAAATTTAAACGCTGTAGTCCAGTACCACAATGTCATCGAGAAGCGGACGGAAGATCTCTTTTAATGCACTATGCAGTGGATGAGGAAGATAATTGTCACGTGCATTTTCATCAGCAAAAGTCATTAGAATACAATGTGTATAACCTTTGTTTTTATTCTCCGGGCTATTATTTTCTCCCCACTCCACTGCATCAAGGCCATCCACTTTTGAAGGCATCTCGGTAAATGCAGCTTCTAATCTTGCTAGAGATTGAGGTGTTGCATCCGTTTTAAAGCGAACTAACAAAACATGGCGAATCATAGCTGTCCTTATTTTTAAATATCTGAAAAAATATAAAATATTTTACAGTAAAGGTATCAGACTGACAGTTTCAATAACAACTTTATCTACATCTAATTCAGGTTTAATTGTCTGCAGATATTTTAAATCTCTCCCGCTTTTATCAGTGATAGTAAGGTAAAGACTAGCGCAGCCATCAGAATGAACCTCGCCAACATATTTTATCTGCTTAGCGGAAGGTGTAAAAGGTTTATACCCATGTTACTTCAAGAAGCAAAATCAGCAAGCCATATTCATCTTTGAAATCACCAGCAACAAAGTCATTGTTTAATGCCATAACACCAATACTGCTTATTAATGCAGGCTTTGCTTTTACCTCTTTAACAATAAATGCGCAGGAGAAAGAGATACAAGTCTCATCTGCCCCGCCTGAAACAATTAACAGTGCTTGCTGATCAGTAAAATTGTTCGGTTCAACATCATGAATTGAAGGTAATGGTGCAGCACATCCGGTTAAACTGGCAGAGATTAGAGTTAGCGCTAATAGTAAAATATTCAATTAAACTGCTTGATGACGGTTTATAGTGAATCACCCAGGATACTGAGCGCTTTGATATAAGCAAAAACAGACTGGTTTTTCTGTAAATTTAATTCGTTAAGTGATTTTAATGTTATTTTGGCAAGTAACTTTTGTCTGCCTGTACTTAAGGTCAATAACACACTATTTACAGATAATGATTTAATCTCATCAATTTTGACTGTTAAACAGTTCTGTAAAGAACTCGATGCAAGGCGCTCTGTCGCGATAATCACATCTTTACTTTCGACTTTAATTTCTAAACTTTGTTCATTATGTTTTTTATCTCGTGCTAAAACAACAGCTTGTCCATCAACTAAACCATGAACAAGCGAAAATTGTTGATCCCAGGTGAGTGAATCTACATTTAATAGTAAACCTGAATGAGCATGTTTTACCAAACTTAAATCAGGATCCAGAAATAATGCTTGTGGCGAGCCGATAGCTTCAACTGTTCCCTGATTTATTAAAACCATCTGCTGACAAAGATAAAAAACCTCCTGCATCGAATGTGTGATGTAAATAATTGGAATTTCTCTGCTCAGTTTTTTTATAAATGGTAATAGTAATTGCCGACTATGCTGGTCCAGTGATGATAAAGGTTCATCCATAATCAGCAGATCGGGAGCCGTTAATATTGCACGCGCAATCGCTATACGTTGTTTTTGTCCGCCAGATAATTGATGACTTTTTTTACTCAGTAGATCGGTAAAATCAAGTTGTTCAGCTAACTGTTTTACGTTGTATAAACTGTTTTTTGCTTTTTTACCGGCTAATTGTAAATTAGCCAGTGCGTCTAAATGTGGAAACAGGCGAGGCTCTTGAAAGACCATACCAATTTTACGCTGTGCAGTTTTAATAAAAACCGTATCACTTAGCCAGGTTTTGTCTTTGAAATCTAAGAAGCCCGAAAACGAATTATCTAAACCAGCCAAAGCACGTATAAAAGAAGTCTTACCTGCACCAGAGTCACCAAAGACTGCACAAATGCCTTTAAGATGTAACTCACCTTGAAAGTGAAATAAAGCTTGTTCTGTTTTAGTTTGCTGTTTTATCAGATCAAATTTAATCATGGTTTAATCGCTTTTGACGTTTTTGTAAAACACCATAAATGAGCATTAATAGGGTCATAGAGAAAGCTAACAGGGTAAAGGAAAGCAGATGTGCTTGTTCATATTGTAGTGTTTCAACATGATCAAAAAGCGCGATCGATAATACTTGAGTTTCCCCGGGTATATTACCGCCGATCATCAAAACCACACCAAACTCTCCAATAGTATGCGCAAAACCTAATGCCCCTGCAATAATAAAACTGGGTAAAACCATAGGAAAAACCACTCTATAAAATGTTTCTGCACTATTAAATCCTAGGGTTGCTGCAACTTCAAGGTAGTCTTTATCTAAATTAACAAATGCGCTTTGCAGTGGTTGCACAACAAAAGGCAGTGAGTAAATAATTGAAGCTATTAACAGACCCGAAAATGAAAATGCCAAACTGCCGCCGGTTAAACTCAACCAAAAACTTCCCAGGAAACTATCTGGTGAAAAAGATAGCAGTAAATAAAAGCCCAATACAGTTGGTGGCAAAACAAGTGGTAGTGCAACTAATGCTTCAACAAAGGGGCGATAAAAACGTTTACTGCGAGAAAGCCACCATGCAAGCGGTGGAGATAAGATTAATAAGATAACTGTAGTTAAAGCAGCTAATTTTAAGGTTAAGAAAATAGCGCTGAGATCTAATGTAGTTAACATCTTATAGGTAACCTTTATCGCGGATTAACGCTTTTACTGTGTCAGATTTTAAGTAATTGATAAACGCCTGAACTTTCGTTTTGTCCGTTGCATTGGTCAACAATACCCCTTGTTGTAAAATAGGTTGGTATAATTCACCGGGAATAAGATAGTAGCTGCTTGCGTTATTTTGTAATAATAATGAATAGGCAACAAAACCCGCATCGACATTTCCAGAATCGATAAATTGGTAGGTTTGTGAAACATTTGCACCTTGAATATATGAAAACTTATCCCATAAATCTAAATGAGCTAATGTCTGCTTAGCAGCCAGACCATAGGGCGCTAATTTTGGATTGGCTATTGCTAAACGGCCATTATAATTAAGCAGTGTTTTTTGACTAGCATCAGCATGTTCGGGGCACCAAAAAGCAAGTTTTCCTTGTGCATAGGTAAAACGCGAGCCATCTTCACCCTGCTTTGCGTCTTCGATTAGTTTTGCTCGGGCACTGTCTGCGGATAAAAACAGATCAAAAGGGGCACCATGTTTTATTTGGTTATATAAGGTGCCGGTAGATGCACTGGAGATTAAAATGACCTCTCCCGTTTGTTGCTTATAAAGCTTGGCGATTTCACTTAGCGTATGTTTGAAATTACTGGCAACAGCAACTTTAATTGCAGCATCTACAGAGAAAGTTGTTAATAATGTCACCAATGAAATCAAAAACCTCATTATTTACTCCATTTATTTAATGCCTTAAGATCACCTTCTCGGGCATCAACCCAATAACTTTCATTATCAGTTGTACTCTCTTTTTTCCAAAATGGCGCCTCAGTTTTTAAATAATCCATAATAAATTCACAAGCCGCAAAGGCATCCTGGCGATGTAAACTGGCAATGCCCACAAAGACAATTTGATCTGATAGTTTTAATTCACCTATTCGGTGAATTACAGTGCAATCAATAATATTCCAACGGGATTTAGCCTGCTCTACAATTTTTGTTAATGATTTTTCTGTCATCCCAGGATAATGTTCAAGTGTTAAACTTGAGACTTCTTTCCCCTGATTAATATCACGCACCAATCCGCTAAAAGTGACAACTGCACCGACAGATGATTTTTCCCGCAACTTATCGTGTTCAGCTTGTAAATTAAAATCTGTGGTCTGCACTTTAATCATATTTAACCACCAGTAACTGGCGGGAAGAATGCAACTTCGTCCCCACTTTGCAACGCACTGTTTTCATTGCTTATAGTTTGGTTAACTGCAACCAGTAAATTTGTTTTTGAAAGCACTGTTTGCCAATGGCTGTCACGCGCTTTGAGGTTGCTTAATAACATCTCTATATTGTGATTTTCACTACTTGGCATCCGCAGTTCACTGGTAGCTAATTGATCTCGTATTTGAGCAAAAAATAGTACTTTTATCATTTTTATTCCTCTGCTTTAAAGCTGTCTCTTATACACGGTTAAATTGCGGCTCAGCTATTAACTCAACTTCCACTTTTGTTAATGCAAGTGGATGACAAAGCGGGATAATATCGGATGTTTTTTTTGCAGCCATAATGCCGGCAATGCGTGCGGTAGCAAATACATCCCCTTTATGGTGAGCACCGCTTACAATCAAATCGAGCGTTTTCGGCGACATTTCAACATACGCTTGTGCAATAGCCTGACGCTCTGTGACATTCTTATCGGTCACATCAACCATATTTGCTTTGCCATCCTGGTTGATGTGGGTAAATTGATTACTCATATAAATACCTTTAAACCCCAATATGTGGCATAAAATTACATGGTTTGTGCTGTGAATTCATCTGCTCTTTGATAATTTTTGACCATGCAGTTTTACATGCCCCCGTCGAGCCAGGCATACAAAAAATAACTGTTTTATTAGCAAAACCAGCTAGGGCGCGACTTTGAATGGTTGATGAACCAATTTCCTGATATGAGATATGGCGGAATAACTCACCAAACCCCTCGACCTGTTTATCAAATAAAACAGAAACAGCTTCTGGTGTGGTATCTCGAGATGTAAAACCAGTTCCACCAGTGATTAAAATCGCGTCTATTTTCGGATCTGCGATCCAACTAGAAACAATAGCGCGAATTTTATAAAGGTCATCAATAACAATCTGCTTATCTTCAAGATGATGGCCAGCTTCCTCTAAAGAATCGACAAGATAGCCACCTGATGTGTCAGTTTCTTCTGTACGCGTATCTGAAACAGTTAATACTGCGATTTTTGATGGTTTAAACTCTTTTGTAGATAGATGACTCATTTATATTCCTTTTTATTATTTTATGCCATATTAGTCTGACAGTTTTGAATGCATTTCCTGACATATTTTCCATTCTTGTGGCGTATTATTGTTCTGGAAACGGAAATCGTCCTGCTGCTGGTAATTAACAGGCTGTATTTTAAGTGTTTTAAGAAGACGGTACAGTGAGCGCTGTTTTTTCTGTGGTGAAAGTAACGCTTCTGATAAATATTCTTTGAGTTGCTTGTTTAACGGTAAGATCATGGGGAAGGTGACCTGTTCAAAAAACACTCCCTGAGGATGCTGTGCATACTGTTCGATCAGTTGCTTACATTCTATCTCGCTAAGTAAAGGCATATCGACAGGCATAATAAATAGCGCGTCATATAAACCAAAAAGATGCTCCACACACGCATGTAATCCACCGATTGGACCAAGTTGTTTATGCAAATCGGGGATGCAGGAAAAAAGTGGATATTGGCCACTGACAAATACTTTCTGCAAGCTGGCCGACTCTAATAACAATACAGCCCTGCTTAACAGTGTTTGCTCAGCTAATAAAAGCTGTGCTTTATCTTTTCCCATTCGAGTAGATAAACCACCCGCTAAAACGATCCCTGCAATTTTCAAATACAATAACCTTTTATTTTACATATAAAAAAGGGGCTTAATGCCCCTTTAATCGAAAGTATAGCAACTAGCTTACCAACCTTCTATACCTGACATATCAGGTAGTTTATGAGCTATACCTTTATGACAATCGACACAGGTTTTATCGCCTGATGCTAGAGCGGTTGAATGTTGTTTAACACTGCGTGCTCCTTGCTCGCTGAAGTCCATAAAATCAAACTCGTGACAGTTTCGACATTCCTGAGAATTATTCTCTTTCATACGGTGCCATTCACGATTTGCTAAATAGCCACGTCGCGCTTGAAATTTCTCTTCAGTGCTAATGGTCCCCATAGCAAATGCAACTAACTCTTTAGATGCTTGAACTTTTCGTACAATTTTATCAGTCCAGTTATGTGGAACATGGCAATCAGAACAGATAGCACGCACACCGGAACGGTTAGCGTAGTGAATGGTTTCCTGGATCTCTTTTACAATTGGCGCGTGACAACTTGAACAAAACTGTTCAGTATTAGTTGCTTCCATACCTGTATTAAAGCCCCCCCAAAAAATGATACCACCAGCAAAACCTAGAAATAGCACTAAACCAAATGCCGCTGATGATGGCGTTTTCATAATAAACCATAAACGCTTCAATAGTTTCAGCATAATATTAAGCTCCCGACTTATTGTAACGAATCAACTGGTTTGAAATCATTTTCAACCAACGGTTTAGCATCTGCTTGTGTTACATGACACTGCAAACAGAAATATCGACGTGGTGAAACATCTGATAACGTTGTACCGTCACGAGTTTCAAAGTGAGTAACACTAATTTTTGTAGCCCCCATTTCGCCCGCATTTTTAAAGCTATGGCAAGACAGACACTTATTCGCATTTAAATTCACCTGGTAACCACGAATGGTATGGGGAATTAACGGAGGTTGCTGTATATATTCTCTATCAATGGGCAGTTGGTCTCGCGGTACACGTTTCAGCGACTCTGATTTGTTAATATCAGAAATTTCTTCATGACCACGTAATGACTCGACCCCTCCATTATCAGTAACCAACTCAGTATCAGTGCTCCATGCTGGTGAGGCCGATAATGCTACTATCCCTGCTGCTACTATCGCTGTTAGCAATTTTTTCATTTTATTTCTCCACCCTTTGCTAGGCTATTCTTACCGCTTAAAACGGTTGTAATTTGAAAAACATTTTCTGCACAAACATCAACACAACGGCCGCAGTTTGTACAAGTTAAGTCTTTAACTAAAGGTCCAATTTCATGTTTTTTTCCATATACCGGACCTTTTAAAATCGCGGGTTCAGGACAAACATCAAAACAGTCTGAGCAGTCTGTACATTTATCACGTTTAACTGCACTCACTTTCATTAAACTAGTTCTGTTGATCAGAGAGTAAAAAGCCCCCATCGGACACAAGTGGCCGCACCATCCGTTTTCAACAGCAAGCAGGTCAAACAGAAAGATCATTAAAAATAAGACCCAGCCTAACCCCATACCAAAAAACAGACCGCGATTGAATGCAGAAACCGGGTTGACCAGCTCCCATGACATCACCCCGGTAAAAAGTGGCAGTATCATCACCATTGCTAATATCCAATAGCGCCATTGACGGCTTATTACTTTCTCTTTGCGCAAATTCAGCTTTCTTCTGCACCAGGCGGCCGCATCAGTTAATAAATTAACCGGACAAACCCAGGAACAAAATACCCGCCCGCCTACTAATCCATAAAACAGAACTACAATTAATGCCCCTAAAAATGCCTGAAACAGCGGCAGATGTCCGGAAGCCATACTTTGAAACAGCATAAACGGGTCAGTAAAAGGCACCACGCCTAATAACAGACTGGAACTTAAATTACCTTTTATAATCCAGATTCCAGCTAACGGGCCGAGTAAAAAAAGCGTTAATATCGTCACTTGTACTATCCGGCGCAGTATTAAGAAGCGGTTTGCTAAAAGCCAACCTTTCTTACTTATCGCAGCTGTGCCTAAAGACTGATTATTTTTCATTTCAGTACCTCAGGAACGCGATCCGGAAGATCTAATACTTCATCAATTAACGATGAGCCTGCTTTCTCTTTCTCTTCCCACCCCCAGCGATAATGTTTTCCAAGTTCGCCTTTTGCAAGCTCTATTGGCAACACTTTAATCGCAGCTTTTTCTAATACACAAGCCTCTTCACATTTACCGCAACCGGTACACACATATGAATGCACCGTCGGAATAAATACAGCATGATGTCCAGTTCTCTGGTTGCGATGCATCTCTAAGGTAATAGCATCATCAATCAATGGACATACGCGATAACAAACATCACAACGCAGACCTTGAAAATTGAGACAATTCTCTTGATCTATTAACACTGCTAACCCCATTCTAGCGTCATCGATATTGTTAAGCTCCGGGTCAAGCGCACCTGTCGGACAGGCTGCTTTACAAGGAATATCTTCACACATCTCACAAGGATCTGTGCGCGCCAGAAAATAAGGTGTTCCAGTTGCTATCGGCTGAAATAACCTTCCTAATTTCAGCATATCGTAAGGACAAGCCTCAACACATAAACCACAGCGAATACAGGCAGACTGAAAATCCAGTTCAGCTAATGCACCCGGTGGACGCAGCATTTGCGGGTTAAATGACTGGCTTTGATTTGAATAACCAGCCAGTCCTAATCCCATAAATCCTACACCACACGCCCCTTTGCTTGCATTAACAAGAAACTGGCGACGTGTAACTTTGCGCTGAGGACGTTTACTCATACGTTTTTATTAAACTTTTTTAGTAATTTTTACAGCACACTTTTTGTAATCCGTTTCTTTCGAAAGCGGATCCGTCGCATCCAGTGTGATTTTATTTACAAGTTGTTTTGCATCAAACCAAGGCATAAATACCAGACCTTTCGGCGGGCGATTACGACCACGAGTTTCCACACGAGAAGTTAACTCACCACGGCGTGAAGCCAGTACGATTTCATCACCTCGGCGCAGTCCTCGAGACTTAGCATCATCTGGGTGCATAAATACCACCGCATCCGGGAATGCGCGATACAACTCAGGTACACGGCGCGTCATCGACCCTGAATGCCAATGCTCAAGTACACGACCAGTACTTAACCATAAGTCGTATTCTTTATCCGGCACTTCAGCAGGTGGCTCGTACGGTAGTGCGAAAATAATTGCTTTGTTATCTTTTTTTCCATAGAACTGTACTTCACTGCCTTTTTCGACGTAGGGGTCGTATCCTTCCCGGAAACGCCACAGTGTTTCTTTGCCATCGACAACTGGCCAGCGTAAACCGCGTGCTTGATGGTATTGATCAAAAGGTGCTAAATCATGTCCGTGACCGCGGCCGAAAGTCGCATACTCTTCAAACAGACCTTTTTGAACATAAAAACCGAAATGACGAGCTTCATCATTTAATTGATCATCTTTCACTTCATCAAGACCAAATGCATCAACATTACCGTTACGATAAAGTACGTCGTACATGGTTTTGCCTTTTACTTCAGGCATTTTAGCAATCAGATCTGCAGGCCATACTTCTTCAATTTTAAAGCGCTTAG
>JABXKR010000274.1 GCA_013619145.1 Psychromonas sp.
ACCTGATCCCTTTCCGAACTCAGAAGTGAAACGCAGTTGCGCCGATGGTAGTGTGGGGTTTCCCCATGTGAGAGTAGGTCATCGCCAAGCGCCTAATAAACGAAAAATCCCTGTTGACTACGTCAGCAGGGATTTTTTCGTTTAAGCGCTTGATGCGATGATCACTCGAACATGGGAAAATAAAGAGTTGCCACGCAGTGGCATTCAAAACATGTGATAGTAGGGCGAGTTTGCCGACAGGCAAGAGCAACGAGCGGATGAGCTCTGCGAACCCTGACCATCGCCATCGGCTAGTATTTCACTTATCGATAAACGCTTAACAGTATGCCGCAGACATAAACATATCTATGTAGAGTAGGGGCGAATTTTGAGGCTGCAAAGTATCACGAGCGGGGGAGCGCTGCGAGCCCTGTTCCATCGCCAAGTGCCCTATCCTTTTTAACCATCCAATAATCAAAAGCTTTAAGTGCCTCAATTTTCCTTTGGGTATACAATAACGTTTATCATTGGGGGGGCTTGTTTACAAGGCTCTGACTGTTCATATAAACACAAAACCCTTATATCTGAACCAGACAATGCTGGCGTAGGAATTGAGCTTATCAATCGCATTTCAAATGATTAGCAACTTATTCTATGTCAATCACACTATATATGGAGTTCGAAGTGAAATTTTTTTTTCCTGTCATTGCTTTATTGGCAACGATATCAATGCCCGCTGCAGCGAATAAATTGGTTGTTTATACTTACAACTCTTTTGCATCAGATTGGGGACCTGGTCCTAAAATAAAAAAAGCATTTGAAGCAAAGTGTGCTTGCGAACTTGAATTTGTTGCTTTAGATGATGGCGTTTCAATTTTAAATCGTCTGCGTTTAGAAGGAAAAAACAGTAAAGCGGATCTCTTGCTTGGCCTGGATAATAATCTTATGGCCGAAGCGAGAAAAACAGGGTTATTAGCAGAGCACAACGTTGATACGACGAATACTACATTGCCCGAAGGCTGGTCTGATAACCTATTTGTTCCATTTGATTATGGTTATTTTGCTTTTGTTTATAATAAAGAACGATTAACTACCCCTCCCAAAAGCTTAAAAGAATTGGTTGAAAAACAGGACGATCTTAAGGTTATCTATCAAGATCCACGCACTTCAACTCCAGGACTAGGTTTATTGTTATGGATGAAATGGGTTTATGGAGATCAAGCTGATCAAGCATGGAAGATGCTAGCGAAAAAAACTGTCACCGTGACTAAAGGGTGGTCCGAAGCTTACAATATGTTTTTAAAAGGTGAAGCGGATATGGTGCTTTCCTATACGACTTCACCTGCGTATCACATCATTGCTGAAGAAAATAATCAGTATTTAGCTGCCAATTTTTCTGAAGGGCATTACACACAAATTGAAGTCGCAGCAAAAGTTAAAAGCAGTGACAATCAAAAATTAGCAGATCAGTTTATGGCATTTATTGTCAGTGATGAATTCCAGTCTGCAGTACCAACAGGAAACTGGATGTATCCGGTCACTGACGTGGCGCTTCCTAAAGGGTTTAAGCAGTTAACCGTTCCATCGAAATCTTTTTCTTTTAGTGCGGAGCAAGTAGAAAATAATCGTAAATCGTGGGTGAGAGAGTGGCAGAGCTCTTTAATACAGTAAGGATGACTATAAAATCTCAATCCATACCCGGTCTAATTACGGCCGGGTTAATTTTTGTTTTCGTTGCAGCCGCTATTTCTGCATTGTTATTGCATTCACCTGATTTCAATTTTGCCTCCCTGTGGTTTGATCCTTATTATCGGCATGTAACCGCATTTAGCTTTTATCAATCATTTCTGTCTACATTATTGAGTGTCGGCCTTGCTATTCCTGTTGCCCACGCGCTCTCTCGTCGATCTTTTTTCGGCAAAGCTTTACTGCTTAAGTTATTTGCAACAACGCTAGTTTTACCTGTCCTGGTTGGGGTCTTTGGCTTGCTTTCTATTTATGGTAATAGTGGTTTGATTGCGCAACTACTGGCTACTTTCAATCAAAAATTGCCATTCTCAATTTATGGGCTTAACGGCATACTATTAGCACATGTCTTTTTTAATCTTCCCTTCGCAACGCGTTTACTACTGCAGCCTTTACAATCGATCCCTGCTGAACATCATAAATTATCCGCCCACCTCGGTATTGAACATTGGAATAAGTTCAAATTAGTCGAATGGCCCTGTTTACGTCAGCAGCTTCCGCATGTTTGCGGGTTGGTGTTTATGCTTTGTTTTACCAGTTTTGCGACAGTGATGGCATTAGGGGGGGGGCCAAAATCGACCACTATTGAGTTGGCTATTTACCAAGCTATTAAGTTTGATTTTGATTTACAATCGGGTGCCTTATTAGCGCTCTGGCAAATGATGCTTTGTGGCACTCTGGCTATAATTATCCAGAGATTTTCTCGGCCAATGCCTGTAATAACCAGCAGCATCAAATCCTCTTTTTTTCTGTTTAGTGACACTATGCGAGCCAAGTGTTGGGATGCGCTGTGGATACTTGTAGTGATTTTACTGGTGATACCACCTTTATTAATGATTATTATCAACGGACTTAATGCACAATTTATTAACGTTATTACTGCAGCCTCTTTTTGGAGTGCGCTCAAAAATTCGTTTTTAGTTGCAATATTTGCAGCCGTTATAGCAGTTATTGCTGGCTTATTTATTCTTATTAGCAGTCGTTTTTGGCGATTAAGCGGTTTGCATTTTAGAGCTGATAAACTGGAATTAATTGCTACCATTATTTTGGTCACGCCTGGGCTTGTGATTAGTACCGGACTTTTTCTGCTGCTTAGAAATATAACTGATATATTCAGTATCGCTATTGTTATCGTGATTGCGGTAAATGCGTTAATGGCGCTACCGTATGTGATAAAAACGCTAGCACAGCCAATGCTTCATACCGCGCAACAATATGATCAGTTATGTGCCAGTTTAGGCATGTTTGGTTTTTCACGTTTCTATCTTGTTGAGTGGCGAGCAATAAGGCAGCCTATCGTGCATGCTTTTTCTATTAGTTTTGTTCTATCAATGGGTGATTTGAGTGCCATTGCGCTGTTTGGTAGTCAGGATTTTAGTACTTTGCCTTTATACCTATTTCAACTACTTGGCAGTTATCAGATGGAGTCGGCTGCGGTTGTTTCATTGTTTTTATTAATCATCAGTGTTGGTATCTTTGGACTAATAGAAAAAGTTACCATTAAAAAACAATTTTCTTAAACAACGGCTGAGCGGGGTAATTATGATCAGATTTTCCAATGTAATGTACCAATATCAGCAAGAAAAATTCAGTTTTGACATTGATATTCCTAAAGGAAGTATTGTCGCTGTATTAGGGGCAAGTGGTGCCGGTAAAAGTACTTTATTGAATTTAGCTGCGGGTTTTATTAAGCCGTTGAGTGGCGATATTAAAATCGCATCAGAGTCCGTTTTAGATGTTCAACCTCATCTGCGTCCCTTGGCTATGTTATTTCAAGAAAAGAATTTATTTGCTCATCTAAGTGTCGCAGATAATATTGGCTTAGGGCTAGATCCCGGGCTTAAATTAAATCAACAGCAGCACGCGCGCGTGCTGGATATTTGTAAACAGGTTGGGATTGATAAGCTATTAAGTCGTTTTCCCCAGCAATTATCCGGCGGGCAAAAACAGCGAGTCGCCTTGGCAAGATGTTTTGTGCAAAATAAACCACTGTTACTACTTGATGAGCCATTTTCTGCTCTTGATCCAATTTTGCGTGAAGAGATGCTCGCTATCGTTAAAGAGTTAGCCCGTATACAAAATGTAACCGTTTTAATGGTAACGCATCATATTTCCGATGCGCTGAATGTGGCATCTCACTATCTGTTTGTCGAGCAGGGAAAAATATCAAGTTTTGATCAGATAGCAATGTTAACAAGCTCCAATCAAAATGTAGCATTAAAAAAATTTGTACAGGCTGGTGAAGTAGGCAAGTAATTCGGCATAGTATGTGAAGCAATTAACCTAGGTAACAAGAGTGCTTGTAGCGGGCATCTATCTTAAAATTGTTTTTCTGTCTGGTCGGTTTTAGCGTTTTTTATTGTATTTGAGGGTATAAATGGATCTTATTAAACTGTCGCATATAAGCATGAAGCATTTGATCACCCTACATGTCATGCTGGAGACCTTGAGTGTCACTGCCAGTGCTGAGCGATTATGTGTAAGCCCGTCTTCAGTCAGCAAAACCTTGAGTCAGTTGCGTGACAGCCTGAATGACGAGCTGTTTTATCGCCATGGTAATAAACTCGTCGAGACGGCATTGGCCCGTCGACTCGGGCCGTCGGTGCATCAGATAATCAATGATATGAATCAGATTATGACGCAACAGGCCTTTGAACCTTCGCATTATAGCGGTAGCTTTTCTTTAGCAATGCGGGAAAGTACCTTTGAGTTACTCGCCGCTAAGTTAAGCGCCAAAGTGTTGGCATTGGCACCAAATATACGCTTAGATATTTGGTCAAAAGACTGCGTTGGTTTTGATGGTTTAGTCAAAGGGAAATTAGATTTTATTATTCTGCCACATGATCGCAGTCAGCCACCAAGTTCACATAATAATTTAGTCTGGGAGACATTGATTAACGATCAGATGGTTTGCCTGATGAATCCTGCGCACCCTCTAGCCAATAAAGCACTGGCGGAGCAAGAATTTACTCTTGACGATTATCTGAGCTACGGCCATATTGGCATTACAGATAGCGATCTGAATATTCCATTCTTTGAAATGCAGCTCGCCCAACAAAATAAGAAACGCAAAATTGTAATTTCGGTGCCTGATTTTGGTGATGCCGCCGTGATGTGTCATCACAGTGATTTGCTGTTTACCTGTTCCCGTCGTTGGGCTGAAACAGCTTTTCAAGCTAAAGGGTTAGCGACTAAACCACTCCCTTTTCATTATGGTGATGTGGTTTACAGTTTGGTTTGGCATCAGCCGAGTATGAATGATCCTGCACACCGTTGGTTGTATCAGCAGATACTCGAATCTTGCAAGGATAATTAATAAGGTGCTTAACGGACTACGCAGGGCGGTGCGTGTTAAATATAAACCGCCGGCAAGATTAAGCGTTCTACACCACGCAGAGTTAGTTGCTTAGCTAATTGCTCAATATCCTGTTCACTGCATATTTTCCATGCTAACGCCTCTCCTGTTACACCATGATTTTGAAACGCATTAAGCTTAATACGCGTTGCATTGGGGAGCTGCTTTAAATAATGTGCCAGCGCGTCGATTTCAGTATCAAAATCCGTTTTTCCTGGGATATGTAATAAGCGCACTTCATACAATTTATCGCACTGTGCTAACTGTTCCAGAGAGCGGAATATCCGATGTTGATTGCGGCCTGTTATCCATAAATGGGTCGCCTGTTGCCACGCTTTTAAATCGATCATCGCACCATCAATAAAGGGGAGTAATTTTTTCCAGCCAGTTTCGCTTAAACTGCCATTGCTATCCACCATACAGGTTAGATGTTGTAGATCCTGTGCCGATTTTATGGCTGAAAACAATGCGATAATAAAATGAAGCTGCAGTGTTGCTTCACCGCCTGTTACCGTGATACCGGTAATAAACGGACTATTTTTACGAATTATAAGTAGCATCTCTGCTACCGAGTATTGTCGGGTTTTTGGAGTCGATTGTTTTGGGCATACCGCTAAGCAGGTATCGCACTGCTCGCATAAATCGGCATCCCACACAATGTGACTATTGCCACTGCGGTCAGCCAATGACAGTGCCTGAGTTGGGCAGTGTGCAATACAATCGCCACAATTGTCACACATGTCTATGGTGTGCGGATTATGGCAGTTTTTGCAGTTGAAATTACACCCCTGTAGAAAAATAACCAGCCTGTTTCCGGGCCCGTCTACACAAGAAAAACGTAACACTTCGCTGACTGTTGCTTTTATATTTGCAAATCTGTTATTTAATGTAGCAGGGGGATTGCTCATGGCTAGCGACTCTTGGTTTTCGATTTAAAATACCTGTGTTTTCTGCCGCTTCTGCACCTAATCCTGTGGTATTGGTACGAGAACCTTGTGTTTTAAAGGCTGCAATATCTGATAATTTGATCATGTAGCCAGTGACTCGGATTAAGTCGTTACCAGCAACGTTTGCGCTAAATTCACGGAAACCTAAGCTTAGTGCACCTTTGCACAATTGGTACATAGCTTGCGGATTTGATTTTACGCTTTTATCAATAGTCAGAATTTCGCTGATCCCAGAGGTGTAATATTGGTGGTGTTCAGCCAAAGCCTGAATATGCGCTACCGGATTTGGCTCGCTGCCATAAGGAATACGCACACCTGGTGTCACGCCCTGATCAAGGCTGATGCCGCCTTGAGCATGCAGTAGCGCACGACCATAGTAGCCATAGGTAACGGGAGTCGATTTGACGATTTGATCCAGTGCGGCTGAAATTCGATGCCCTAATTTATTTGCACTCTTATTATGGCCATATTGGCTGTTGGCTCTATCTAATGCTATGTCCGTTAATTCTTCTTTGTTGAGCAAAGTATTCACCGCCTCAGCCATGCCGTAAATAGCAAACATCGGTGCAAAACGGGCTTCTTCAATTAACCCCTCTTTGACTAAAAAGCTATCAAAGAAATTCGATTCTTCATGTAAAAACTTCGCACGGGTTTCAATTAGCTCATACATCAGCTTGCAATAATGAGGAAGGGTATTGGCAAAGAAGTCTTCGCTGTTGCCGGCGCGCTGTGCCACTTCTTTAAGATTGAGGCGAACCAGAGTATTGGCACCACCCGCTAATGGTAATGAGTTGTAGCAGCTAACAATCCCGAAACCTTGAGCATCATAACTTTGCGCATGAATTGGATAGTTGCCAATATGCGGTTTGTTACATTCACAGATGTTTGTCGTCGCGACTTGTAGCAATTCATCCGGCGTAATCTCAGGATCGTACATAAAGGTCAGGTTCGGTGCGACTTGTTTAAGCTCTGCATCGACTTTTAATATTGTCCGGCAAATGACGTTATCGCTCGGGCCGATGTTCACGTGCATAAAGGCATCTGGCAGGGTTCGGTCGAGCATAATCCAGAACAGTTTAAGTTTTTGATAGATTGTAGCCTCGTCGAGATCGGCTACATAGGGCATTAAGATCTCATCCAATTGACCTAAATAAACGGGAATATTGGTCACCGATGGCACATGATGATAAATAATGGTTAACGCATTAAGCGCTTCATCCATATTTTGTGCAGCCGCTAGCTCTAAATATGCAGAGCCTTGTTGCAGAAATTTAGCATAATCGGGCAATATATAACGCGGTTTGAACGGGGCATGTCCTTCAAACATCTGTCCATTGCCTTCGTTGCAGCTTCAGAAACAGTGAGATAGGGCAAACTTGCATCGGCTTCTAACGCAAGGTAATTCGATTTTTGTTTTGCTGACAGCGTTGGATCGGTAATAATTTGTTTAATTTTTTCTTGTAGAGTCATTCGACAAAATCCCCTTTTTAATTATGGATAACTAATCTACCCCGATTAAAAGTTTCTAAAAGTGAAAACAATGACAGCGCTAATTTCCAAAATGGAAATCCGAAGTTTGTCGTCACAGTTGATTGCTTCTTGGGTATAGAAAAATTGCGACAAACCTTATGATCTAATGTCAACGAGCTCTGCAAACCTTACTTTTACTCCCGGCAAATGCAAATGGAGCTGCGAGGCTAAAAACAGATAACAATCTTCGGATTGCTATAAGCAATAAATTTGTATAAAAAAGCCCCTGACGTGAATCCGTCAGAGGCTTTTTTGTTGTATTGATGTCAGTTGTTAATATTAATCCAGAATAATAATTGCTCTTTCAGTTACAAAACCAGAAGGCGTTGTAACAATCACAGTAAGTAGTCCTGTGTCAGATACTTCATCTGCACTTTCCGACCGCTTCACTACCACTGAGCAGCTGCTAAACCCTAAACTACTTGAATTTAACACAGTGCAACTATCAGGTCCTACAATCACACCATTACCCGCTGCAAAAGTGATGGTAGTGCCCGATGGCATGCGGCCATTATGTAAATCAGCAACATAAGCATCCACGATTTTAGCGCCGGCGCTGATATCGACAGTCTGATAATAGCTAGCAGTCATTTCTCTATCTAATCCCCTTTCAATTAAACTGATATGGGCAAAAGACCCCGCTTGTAAAATCGTAACATTTTTCCAAATCGGTAATAAATCTTGCGTACAGCCAGCATTTTCATCCAGGCAAAGTACACTGTTTAATAACTGATTGCTTTCGCCATCAAAGCGGCCATTGTTATTAAAATCGATATACTCCTCATTATCACCGCCTGGTTGAAGGCAGATTACTCCTGTTTCAGCTTTGCAAGTTGCTATATGATCAGCCGCGCCATCAGCAAGACTGGCATCACTATATCGTCCTGCAAAAACCCCGTCTTCATTATCATCTCTAAAACCTTCAGCAGAGATATCAGCATAAGCTTCATTCGCATCAAATGCGCCATTACCATTGCTGTCAGCAAAACTCTCCTCGCCAATTAAATGAGCAAAAATAGTGACTCGATTACCATAAACTTGTCCTAGGCCACCGGACATTTCAGGATCGTTAATCGTAGCGGCTGATGCATTAGAATAAAAACATGGATAAGCAAAATTATTTAACAGTGATGCTGTACCATCTTGTTTAAGGCAAACATTATCATCGCCAAGTATTTTAGTTGTCGTTGTAATATCTCTAAATTCAGGAATAGGAATTCTTGGTTCTGAACTTGTCCAAGTTACAGTACAGGATCCGTTAGTGGTCGTACAAGATGGCTCAATTTGCCCAAATTCAGTGTTAAAAACAACGGCGGTACCGTCAGGAACCGGGTTGTTAAAATGATCTGCGACATGGGCAGTTACCTGAACTTTTGTACCATCTATAGCCCATCCTTCAGGGTTAAAATCAGAAACAGATAAACTAAAGCTATTGTAATCGGCGACACCGGAAGAGATAACCAGCAAATCAGAGATGGTGGATAAACTTGTATCTGAAGCCAAGGTGGCAATTACGCGGATAGAAGTTGCGACTGAGCCAGACTGCACAATAACTTCAGCATAACCATCTGCATCACTTTGTGCGCTGCTATGGTTAAGAGATAAGTTACCAACGTTTGAGGAAAGCGCAAACATCACCTCTTCAAATGCAGCAGGACTGCCGTTGACATCAACCACTTGAAATTTAAGCACAGAGGTTTCTTGGCGGGTAATTCCGCCACCGCTACCGCCTGTTCCTTTTAAAGCGATAAAATCATTCGATGCGCTAATAAAATTAATACTGCCTGCCGCGGCATCTTGAACTGCAATAGCAACGCTGCCGGCCAGTAACTGACTTCCCACTTTAGCATTCACTTCAATGGTATCTGTTTGTCCGCAAGCGATGTCTTTATAAGTGCTTTGTGCTATCCCGTTAACAGTTGCAACCGGGGACTCTATTGTTGCTAAACCCGAATCGACACAAGAAGAAGAAAATGAAATATCAACTGGTACCTCATATGGTATTGAATTGGTATCATCATTAAGCACTACGGTGATTGTCGCAGAACCTGTAGAACTGATTGACTCAGGGCTGGCTGTGGGCTGAATCATCGAAACGAGTGTGTTTTGTGCTGCAACAGAAAAGCTCATACTGGCATTTAAGCCATCAGTGCTTGCTGTAATCGTGTCGGAACCATATTGGTCCTTAGCACTTAATATGATTGATGCAATCCCGTCTTTATTAGTTAATGCAGTGCTACTGCTTGGATCAATAGTGGCAAGGCCATACTGTAGTGAAAACTTTACTAAAACACCTGCTTGCGGCAGATTATTGATAAGTAGTGTTGCACTAACAACAACAGGTTGTCTTTGTGTAACATTAAGCGTGCTTATTCCTTGGCTATCGGTAATATCTAAAGAAAAACTAATCAGATCTTTAACTACAGGATCTATGCAGGACGTATTAGTTCCAAGCACAAAATCATTAATATTCTCTTGGGAGCAAGGAGAAGAGTCATCACTTCCACAACCTAACAAGAGAGTCAGTGTAACAACAATTGAAGTAAGTACTTTAATTATGTATTTCATTGAGTTGATCCTCCATCTATTCTGTCGGCTACAACCCTTTGCCGCAGATTTTATTATTACCAGCATATTTATATTAGTAGATAAAAGACTTGGCGCACAAAAAAAACGCTTGTTTATTGACAATATAAATAGGTCTTAAATGCGAAAGGTGAGCTTTTAAATGTGCAATGCAGGGAAGTGCTTGATATAACTGCTTTTATGAAATATCAATTTCACTTGCCTCAATTAGCATCGATAAAAATAAACAGCGGTTGTTTACCATATTCAGGTGCAATGCAAATATAAGCTTGCTGTTTTATCAAATTGGTTCCGTTGTTTCTTTGTAATAATACATGGTCATAACAAGAGTAATCACTCTTGCGGTGAAGTGAAGAAGGCTAATTTGTAGAGTAAAACAGCTGTTTGTTTACTAATTGTTCATTCAGTCATTTATTTGAAATAAACACTTGCCAATGTGATCGCTATCTCTATAATGCGACCCCACAGACACGGGGCACAACGCCTAATGACTGAGAACGA
>JABXKR010000283.1 GCA_013619145.1 Psychromonas sp.
CCGAAGGTTCATAATAAACAGGTAATTCGATAACTTTACTTTCTCTGTTGAAAACAGCGTTTGGCGACGGTAACAAAACAATATTTTCCAGCTGCTTTTCAACCACTAACGGGGGGCTTTTTAATAAATTATAATGCACCAGGATAGTAGTGTAGGAGGGGATAATATCAACTAACGCATCGCCCAATTGCGTTTCAATCTGTTTAACTAAAAAGGCAATTTCATCTGTTAAAGAGAGATCGATTTTATCGCTTACTTGAATTAAAAAACAATCTTCACTGACCGCCGAAATCTTCATTATTTATTAGTCTGCCTAAAGTCAGTTAATAACTGCTGCAACTCTTTAATCAATAAAATTCCAACGGAATTATCACCATGTACGCAAATACTGTCCACCTTGAGTTTTATCTCTTTGCCGTTGATGGTGCTAACTGTTTGTCTGTCGATTAATTGTTTTACCTGTTTTTTAATCAACTCTGCACTGCTTAAAACCGCGCCCTGTTGGCTGCGGGCAACAAGGTGTCCCGACTCATCGTATGCTCTATCGGCAAACGCTTCAAAAATCAGTTTAATACCCGCCTGCTCTGCTATTTGCCGATATGCCTGCAGATCCGGCCTTGCTAAAATCATTAATGCTAACGGGGTTTTAAAACTAGCTAACGCATCAATAATCGCTGCGAATATTCTGATATCGGCCATCATATCGTTATATAACGCGCCATGCGGTTTGACATATTCAAGCTGTTTCCCCTGCAGGGTACACAGGGCATTTAATGCCCCTACTTGATAACAGACTAAATGGGTGATTTGTGCATAACAGTGGGCAATTGAACGACGGCCAAAGCCCTGTTTATCGTTATAACCCGGATGCGCGCCAATTTGCACATTATGTTTTTTGGCAAGTTGAATGGTCTGGACCATGACATCCGGATCGCCAGCATGAAATCCGCAGGCGATATTCGCTTGATTAACCCAGGGCATCACATCCTGATCTGCACCAATTTCCCAAGCTCCGTAACTTTCACCCATATCACAATTTAATTTCATACATCCCCCCTATTAAAGAGCAAATCGAGCACTACGATGTAGCATTCACACAGAAATTCACAATTTAATTGCATACTTTAACTTCCTTTTTAAAGAGCAAACCGAGCACTACGATGCAGCATTCACACAGCAATTCACAATTCAATTTCATAGTTTAACTTCCGTTATTCAGGACGAACTTTGCTGTAATCAACCGTATGATCGCAACTGCCATCTGCTTCACAATCATTGCTGCCATCCTGGTCTTTATCCCAACTGCTGTGCATCCGTTTAACCTGTTTAAATTTAGCTTTTTCACCCGGTTGCGATAAATTCAAAAGTTGCAGATATTTTTCCACAGGATCAGACGGGTAATCTGCATAAGCCTGTTCCTTTGTATGTGCCAAGAAATCAACGCGGATCAGCTTATCTAATAAGTTAATTTTTTCTTCGCGAATACGATCGCCTAACAGCACTGAATCTAAATGCTCACTTTCTTTGCTCTGTAAATCGTATGAAAACAACCCGATATAAACAAACACCCCGCTACCTGCAGTATTCACCACAAAAGGGGCGGCAAAATAAAGCAAACCTGTTTCCGGTCGGGTTAATAAAACCATTTTCGACATATTCAAATATAAGGAACCACGGTCGTATAACGCCTCTTTTCCATCAACGGCTTGCTCAATGATTTCCTGATAATGGCCACGCAAATAGAAACTGTTTTCCACCAGATGCTGTTTATCTAACACAATTTTTTTATCTGATTGCGGATAACTGATAGTGATTGGATAGGCAGCGGCAAGATTTTCATAAATAACCTGTTCAAGGCTTTGCTCACAAGTTTGTTCGACCTCGTTCCATACACCTGCTATTTTTGCACACTCTTCTGCTGAGTTGATTTTGCTTTGCACAAAGTAAAAGATGGCTACGGCAAAAACGATTACAAATAAAATTTGATTGAATCTTTTATGCATGACTAAATCTCCAGATTTAGGTCTATTAATAAAGATTGAAAAAAATCATCTAAGGGAGCATTAATCTCAACTAACTGTCCGGTTTTAGGATGATTAAACGATAAATAGGCAGCATGTAACAGTAAACGATGACAGTCAAAATTATCACGGAACATAGCATTATGTTTACCATCGCCATGCGAAGTATCACCCACTATCGGATGACGCAGATGCGCCATATGGCGGCGCAGTTGATGTTTACGCCCCGTTTTGGGAATCAGTTCCATCAAGCTGTAACGCGACTGCGCATAAGGGCGAACCGCAATCGGCAGCTCTGTTTTTGCTAAACAGCGATACTGTGTAAACGCCTCCTGTGCGGGTTTATCCTGCAGCGCCTGTTTATCTGCAATTTTATCGAGATCTTCTTTAAGCGCGTAATCCAGCTCTCCGTCTTCTAAATAACCGCGAACAACGGCTAAATAACGTTTCTCTGTTGTATGCTGAAAAAACTGTTCACTAATATTTTTAGCACTCTCTTTATCCAGCGCAAACAGTAAAATGCCGGAAGTGGGTCTATCTAATCTATGTACAGGGTAAACATATTGACCAATTTGATTACGTACTTTCTGTAGTGCGAATTCAGTTGCATGGCAATCTAACCAACTACGGTGTACTAACAGGCCGGAGGGTTTATTAACCGCGACGATAAATTCGTCCTGATAAAGAATCTCCAGATCCGAGCTAGTCGCTTTAACGTTAAGATCTTGATCTGCAAACGTCTCTGCAAAGTCTATTTCTTGATTCTCTGCTGATTGACTCATCAGTTTATCTCTCTCTTTCATTTATCAATAAATCGATACGCCCGATAATATTGGTGATATTAGCGCTATTGACGGACTGACTTTTAAAGTACTCACTTGCCATCGGTAATACAGACATTGACTCTGGCAGGGGCAAAGAAAACTGTAATAAGTGACTCATTTTATCGATAAAGATAAATTGCAGCCACTGCACAAAAGTTAAGGTATCAATTGCAAAGGGTTCACTGCTGCTTAACGCTTGCTCGCTCGGAGCCGTGTTTTGCCATAAATTAAGCAGGCGTAATTCATGCTCTAATTCATTTAAAAGTTGTAACAGCAAATGGCGTTTTTTGCTGGACTCAGGCTGTAATGCCAATTCATTCTCTAACATCTGCTTTTTCTCAATTTAGAAACCGTCCGTAATATATACCCAAGCTACCTGAAGATGCAGGAATCAGCAAGACGAGAGGTAACCATATTCAAGGCATGAAGTTGAAGGTTTAGTCATTCTACATCAATACTTCATAACGCCGAAGATGGTTGTCTCTCGACTTGCCTCATGGGAGGTTCGCCCGAAAGCCAGCTCTGCGTTATAACATTTGAAAAGGGAATAACCATTCTCTTCATGTTATGCCTTGATCTGGCATCCGGGCGAGCCTCTGAATCTGCATCTTCAGGCAGCTTGGGTATAACATCCGAGATATCAAACGGCATAAATTCCTGCATCTTGAGGTGGCTTGGGTATATAATCACTGCACGTTATGAACTACAGAATAAAATCGCTATGAATATGAACACCCTCACTGACTTTTTACAAGAATCACAATGCCAATTTCGAATTTATGATTTAGGTCGTAAAGTAGCTAAAATTTCCAATAGTGATTTTAAAAAAATTGAACATAACGATCTGCCTTATCCCTATCCGATTCAACAGCACGCCTTTATCGCAATAACCTTTTGGCAAGTGGGCAAGCAGCAAGAACATTTTATCTGGTTTTTAAGAATGCCCTTAGATGAACAGGGATTTCTGAAAATAACCGCGCAAAGCAGCTTTATTAAAATGGTAGTGGAAGCTATGGGTAAAGATTTAACGGCAGAGATCGGCAAAGAGTTACAAGAATCTTTAGCAAGTAATCCGTTTATATTTAAACCAAATGCTGAAAAACTGGCGATTTTTAATGCCAGTATCAATGCAGCTTTTATTCGTCCAGCTTCCTCTTTTTATCCTGCTGCATTAAACTATTTTTCGGGCGCGACAAACTGGAATGAATGGCAAGAGTTGGGTATTCAAGGTGTTGCAGATATAACGGCACGTTTAGCTTATGATAATAACCAGCAAAATCTAATTAATGCCCTGCCCCATCTGCCTCAGCAGCCATTACAAACGCTAGCTTTATGTCTAGAGCATCAAGATCAAATTAGTACTGAGTTAGCGACAGCTATCGCCAAACTGGCGGATATTGAACTGCAGGCCAATCATCAAGGCAACGCGATTTTATTACTGCGTGCACTGGCAAGTGCGCGTGCAGTCGGCATAACCAAAGCGCTGTTAGAAAAACAATTTTCCTCAGAGCTCATTTATAATGAACATTGGTATGTTGGCATTGCCGGACGACTATGGAATATGCTTGAAGATGAAACCTTGCTCAATCGCTTTTTTGAAAGCTTAGCCAATCATCATGCCTCACTATTTCCGCAACTGTTTACCGATTTGGTGGCAATTCCCGCTCTGCGCGATAAGGTACTAAAACAGTTACGTTTAAGCGCGCGCTCTCCAGCTTTATCTGAGGCGATTGGTATTCTATTTTCCGGCGTAAACAAATAATTAAGGAGTATTTATGACAGATCTGCTGTTTATTCTGTTTTCAGTGCTGGTCGGCACGCTTATTTGGAAGTTACGTCAACAATCTGAATATGCCAAAGAGCTAATCACCAACCACTGCTTTAAGCTCGATCTGCAACTGCTTTCAGTGGCGCGATCCCAGTTTAATTTCAAGTTAGGAAAGAATTTCCTACAGGCCAGTTTCGTTTTTGAATTTAGTAGCGATAACGATAACAGCTATCAAGGGCATTTATTCTTATCCGGGTTACATAGGCCGAGATTTGAGCTGCCTGTTTACCGCACTTTTGAAGATCCAAATACACTTCATTAATTAAACCATCAACAAGGCTGACCATGGAAAGAATTATTTTAATTGCTCAACAACTCAGCAGAGAAGGCAAAGTGCCTAATACCGCACTGATTAAAGCGCGTTTACCAAAAAATGTACCGCTACCTATGATTATTCAAGGTTTGAAAATGTGGAAAGAAAATCCACAAAAAGAGATAAATGTTGCAACCGAGCCAGCCCTTACGGCTTGTGCAGGCAATGAAAACAGCGGCAGTTTTGATGCTTTATTAGACTATTAAAGAACTAAGATTTGAGTGTTATCAAAACACCCAGTACGCAGCAGTTGAAAGAGCCATTAATAACTACTTTGATATGCTCCGTTATAACGGGCAGATTTTAGGCCGTGAATTCCCGATTGCCATGTTTGAAGGCTGGTTTGTGGCACGTTTAGTCTGCCCCGAAGAAAACAGCTTAGATGAAATTTTTAACAGCCCGCAAGTAAAACATGCATTAAACGGATTGACCGAAGCGGGTTTACTCTCGCCTAAAATTAAAACCATTGCTGAAGATCTGAACTCACTGGAATGTGCGCCTAACTTTCAACCGAGCTGGCAAGTTTTATATACCACCTTCCTAGATACCTGTTCACCACTACGTTGCGGTGAAACGCTTGCGCCCATTCCACTGTACCGCACACCTGAGGCTATCAGTAATGGCGATCGCAAAAGTGTAATCAAATGGCAGGAGGAGTGGGTAAATTGTGATGAACTGCAGATGAACGGTTCCGCCGTTTCTAGCTTTGTTTTAAAAGAGATTGGTGAAGTTGACAGTAAACTTTTTTACCGAGGTTCAAACCTTTGTAAACGTATTCAATACATTACCAAGATACCGACCTATTATTATCTATACCGCGTTGCGGGTAAAAGCTTAATTGATGAGCAGGAACGCAAATGTCCTAGCTGCGGTGGAGAGTGGAAACTGCCAGAGCCACTATTTGATATCTTTGATTTTAAATGTGACCAATGCCAGCTAGTCTCAAACCTATCTTGGGACTTTAAGAAATAAAAACAGGGGAAGATAAATAATGAAAAAAATCAAACTAATCGGTGCGATTATTATTGTTTTAGTGATTGGCTTTTTTGCCTTAAAAAGTTGTTCAAAAGATGAAGTCGGTGATGTGAGCTTAGGCGTTTTCACGACAAAAGATATAAAACTTAATATGCTCATTGATCCTATTGTTACAGGTATAACTTGCCATGTGGCGAGTATTGAAGCCGATTTAAGTTTCTCCGATCCATCGGATTCATCTATCTCCTGCCGCCAGACAGGTGAAATTACAGCTGCAATGATTAGCAAAATTGATAAATCAAAATCCGGGCAAGTGGTATTTAAGAAGTCAAAAAGTATTTTCTTTAAAACCATGAAAATCCGTCGCATTTTTGATGCTGATAATCAAACTCTGATGTATGTTTCTTACTCAACAAAAGAAACATCTGGCAGTTACAAGCACAGCCTTTCGACGGTTCCATTATGGGGAAGCAAAGCGTATGCAGCCCCAGTTGCGGGCGCTGTAAAAGTCGATAAGTAGCCGGAAACACAATAGCTAGAGTTCCCATGCACTGCACGGGAACTCATTTCCCCTTAAATTATCTAATCCTATAATTATTCAGAAATAACGACTGCAATCAGCACAAACGTAAAATCACATCGCCTTTGGCAGACAAAAGCCCCGCCTCACTTTTATCTCTATTTTGAAATTTTATCGGCTCCTATCTGGTCATTTAAGAGTGGTTATTAAGATCTTGATTGCCAAGATTACTTATCTTGGTCTATATCAAAATCTAGATCCTCCTCTTATTGCAAGCAGTATGAGGTGTTAATTGTAAAAAAACAGATGGGGTATGTTATGAAATTAATAAATAAATTATTGAAAATATCTGCCATTATCATTGTAACATTTAGCGCGATGATTGGCTTTGCCCAAGCAAAGGATGTATCTATGTCAGAGTTTGTTAAATTGGACTTTGAAAAACGGGTAGCTATATGCGCCAAAATTGTCGCATCCAGTGAAATAGGTGATTGTGCTTCTATTTTAACGTCGGAAAAAGAGACAGTAACGACAGCAGATCTTATGGCAAAGGCCGGTGACTGTTTTACAGGAACAGTCACTGACTCACAAATGCTTGGAAAATGTGTTAGCGATAAATTTGATAAAGGAGTCATTCCTGCAGGCTTTCCAAGTCAGGATACTATAAACAAAGCCTATAATTATTGCGCAAAACTAGTCCCGAGTAGCGAGTTGGGAGCCTGTACAGCATCATTATGTACTCGAGCAGCATGTCCTTTATTTGAGTAAATGCAGGCAACAAGTCGGTAAATATATTAGAAAGTCTGACGATTTTTTATATCTTCAAGCTACTTGCAAGCACATAAGTCAGCAAGTAGCATAAAGTTAGCAGGCCACCCACTCTCTTGCCTCTTCAATACACTCAAACAATTCAAATTCCCATGTAGAGAGTAATGATTTTGATCTGTATATATACTGTTCAACCTGCTTTCTTATTATTTTGTCAGTAGCAATAAATGCACATTTAAATACTTCTTTGTGTATAGACTGGCCTGTACCTTTTACCGCTTCTATCTCTATTTCAATATTTGAGATACAAAATGCTTGTGCATCTGTTGCATCACAAATGTAATAGCGAATTGAATCAAATCTAGCATCATGATAGATCTCATCACCAACATCGAGTATTTCTTGTGCCGTAACCTCACCGTCAACCTTCCAGAAAACACCCTGTTTTTCCCACGTGATTTGATATGACATTTTCCCTCCAATTGAGTATCAGAGTGCATATTTACTAATACGCACACAAGCTATCTATAAAGACACGTTATTAAAATGAACATTGTAATCACAAAAGCTAACGGCCGAAGGTTTGCCTGCTTGTAGCTGCCGGGACAAAAACTTAAACAGTTAATATTATCTTTCGACTCGCGCAAGAGTAACGCCCATGGTAATAAACAATGAGCCGAATACACGGTTGAGCATCACCATAACTTGCGGGCTGGAAAGATAAGGTTTAGCGATATTTGCCATGACTGCGTAACTTAACATGACCAGTGTATCTATACTAAGAACCGTTGCACCAAGAATGAAATACTGCAACGCCATCGCTTGCTCGGAATTGATAAACTGCGGAAGAAATGCAGCCAGGAAAATAATCGATTTTGGATTCATCATATTGACCACAAACCCTTGCCTAATCAACTTACTCGTGGCAACGACCGCTGTTGAAGAGGAATTTTCCAAGTGAAGATTACTATTACTTAGAAACTTTGTTACGCCAAGATAGAGAAGATATGCAGCACCTAGATATTTGATAACGACAAATGCAAACGCCGAAGAAGCCAGCAAAGCACCAAGTCCCACAGAGACAATCAGCAAATGCACTAAAAGTGCCATTTGCAGACCAAGCAATCCTTTATTAGCCATTTTTAATCCGCCGTTAAGCGAATTACTTATCGAAGTAATTGTTCCAGCCCCGGGAGCAATACTGAAAATAACACAAGCAGCAACAAAGGCGAGCCACACATTAAAATCCATACATAATCCTATTTAATATCGTTATTTTCATATAATAACAAAAACAAGCAGACGTCCCAGTTAAGTAGCTCAATTTAGTCGGCTAAAATTGAGCGCACTTTAACGGCCAAAGGCTATTCGTTACCTTGCTAAGGTATTTTTAAATTCTATTTTTAGATCGTTAATCTCCCGAGTATAACGGGAGTTTTCATTATACTCTTCAAGATCTTCAATTAACTTATCCACTAATTTTCTCAAATCGAGATCAAGCCCCAAAGTTTCATGATCTAAAGACTGCAAACAAGTATTGATAAAACCAAACATAGTTTTTAAGTTTGCTTCATTAGCACATTTCATATTTTTTATGGAAGCTCTTGCAAAACTTCTAAGCGCACCAAGATAATTATCATTTTCAAGTTGGTTGACACCTTGAACATGGAAAACACCAGCTGCAATTTCATCAATATTTTTCTGAACTTTTTCTTCAAGCAATGTGATTTCAGCTTGCAAATGAAGCTCTTTTTCCTGGTATTTAAACTCTACTTCACTTAACTTTTTATTAAAGTGCTCACCTAACTCTTTCTTTAAAGAGGTTTCAATTGCATTATGCTCAATTTTCAAGAACCAGCGCTGATAAAATCCAATTAAAATCGCTAATACAAGCGCAGAGAATGCAAGAATTGCTACCGTCAGGATAATTAGCTGATTGAATGACTGAGTATAAAACTTATTAACATGATCTAAAATTACGAGTGTTTCTTCCACATTAATTCCTTATATCAATTCCGTTAATTAGGTGATCTATTTAGGCGTAGGAAAAACGCATGAAAGCAAGGCATTGATTGCAGTAACTAGTTATTCTAATTACACAAAATCGTATGGAACGATTTTGAACAGCTTTAGCTGGCCACGAAGTGGTGAATAACAGGATGTTATGAATCAAATCAATAACAAAGACTAAAACATAGTTTTATCTCTCGCTAGCATTCATTTTAACAAGCATAACTGAATTAAAAATTATCGGATTTGCTATTAATTGCCATAACAGATAATTAGACTGCAGCTTACTCACTAGTAAGCATAGCCTATCCAACAAAGATGCTTTTATAACAAAATTAATATTCTTAAACAGCAAGTTGAATCATATTGCGGGCAACTAATTGATAATGATGCCAGCAGTTCCACAGGCTAGACAATGAGGCTTAGCAAATTTATTGCCCAGCAGTTTGTTATGGCGTTTATTGTTTCTATACTCAGTACAAGCAACTACGATATTGCAGTTTTGTAGCCAAAAACGGCTTATTTCAAAGATAAGGCTGACTTTTTGCCCTGCTGATAAAGCATCCGCTAGAAGCAAATTCCTCCTTTTTATCGTTGTTTATTATTATTTTTATTTTTTGATATTTGTAAAAGCGGCAAAATAATCCAACCAAGCAGCACAATAACAAGGAGATGCAAAGATGTTGAAAATAGGACAAAACAAAGTGTTTACACGCTTTTATATCAAGACAAAATGGGCTGTGACCATTACCTTCTGCCTGACTCTCAACTGGATTGGCTGTGCGCTGGCAGATAGCCAAAGCATTTCGCCCACTAGCACAAAAAATCTAAGCAAAACATCGATTCTGAAGCAGCCCGTTGCAGGTAATATACAAGGCAGCAGCAAACTGCAAAAAGAAGAAGATCCAGCGAGTGCTCCACAAGGCGACAGCGGGGTCTATGTAATGGACAATATAGATTTTCATCCGATTGGTGGTGGTGAGATCCCCGGCCTTGGTTGGAATAATAAGGTGCAGGTCAGCGGTTATTATCAATATTCAAATAACTCTTATGTGATCGTAACAGGCACTGTGCATGGAGATGGCCTTATTTCAGGTCCAGGCCAAGACGGCTGGACCTTTGTCGTTAAGCTCAATACAACTGATATCATAGGGCCGCGTCCTAGCGGCTGCCAATTTGCGGATTACAGACGCGCGCAGACCATAAAGTCAGGCACCGCCTGGAAATACCAGCAGATGATTGTCTTTAAGGATACCGCCAGCAAACCGGAATGTTTTCAATACTTTAAAACTCTGGCCAACAAGCCCTTCCCGGTTAAGTTGATTGATATTGTCGGCCCATACTGGACTGGTGATAAGCAATATCAGGAGCCCAAAAACCGC
Organism: Psychromonas sp.; assembly: GCA_013619145.1. Lineage (GTDB taxonomy): Bacteria > Pseudomonadota > Gammaproteobacteria > Enterobacterales > Psychromonadaceae > Psychromonas. The sequence continues at coordinate 10,642 of JABXKR010000283.1, forward strand.
TACTATCAAACAGGCCCGATGCTGCCTGTAAATTCAAATCTATCTTCCGGCCACACGGCACAGCCATGGACGGATCCAATAAATTAGATTCGAAAGGATTCTCTTTACAGGAGATTAAAAGATAGGAATTACTCATCTGCTGAAGATGTTTATATTTCCTGTCTTATATAACTAAAACAAGATCCCCATAACCTTTACACCCGCCAAGATCACATTTTAGATGTTTGTTTTTCACACAAACTTGACACTAACCATTATGACTTGCAACCGTCCTGATGAACTAGTCTGAAATAACCGGCTGAAGCTCAGCTAAGAAATCAGCTACATTTTCAGCTAAAATAGCTTCCTGGCCTTTTCCTAATGTTTCTAACTGCACCTGCCCTGTTTCATTTAATATAGAGATAATTTGCATCTCATCACTGCAGCTGGCAATAAACATCGAAGCAGGTTTATTTAAGCGTTTCTGCATCATAAAGTGGGCAATCATATTCTCTTGTAACAGTTTAAAGTCATCTTCATTCCAGACCTGGATCAACTCGATTGGATGCTCTTCAAATAGACAAGGTACACAATCGCCATAAGCACTACAGAAAAAATCGCTAATGCTCGGATGCAGTTGTATCTCTAATGCCTGTTCGATATTGCTCAGATCAATTTGTTGTTCGCGCTTAACGAATGACCATTCAATTTTATCATCCTTCACATCGCCAACTTGACAAGGTGAGATCCACTCCGGATCAAAGATCTGCAACGGTAATGATTGTTTCTGCTGCTGCCAAAGTGTTTGCTGACGCTCAAAAAGTGCAAATAATTGTGTTTGTGTTGTATTATTCATTGCTCGAATATTTCTATATTTTGGTTACAATAGATGCATTATATACTCAAACTACCTGAATCTGCATATATCAGGTAGTTTGGGTATAAACTTGTCTTTCTTAAAAAATATAAAAGCTAATAAATATGACCAATAAACCACTCTACGAACAAAATTCAGCGCTGCAAAACCTCTCTCTTGGAAAAGCGACAGAATACAAAAGCATCTACGAAGCCAGCTTATTACAAGGTGTGCCGCGCAGTTTAAATCGCAATGAATTAAAACTAACAGCAGATAACCTGCCATTTGTAGGCTTTGATTTATGGAATATTTATGAACTATCCTGGTTAAACAGTAAAGGAAAACCGGTTGTTGCAACTGGGGTAGTTAAAGTGCCATTTGACAGCGATAATTTAATTGAGTCAAAATCATTTAAGTTATATTTAAATAGCTTTAACCAAACTAAGTTTGCCTCGATAGATGAGGTGCAAAAAATATTAGCAGCAGACCTTTCTAAATGCGCCAATAAAGCGGTGAGTGTTGAACTTAATGGCGACTTGGATCAGTTTGCGGATAAGCTCGGCACATTCAATGGTACATGTTTAGATGAGTTAGATATCGAAATAGATAACTATCAGCTCACTCCCAACTACCTGCAGGATATCAGCTCGGCAGAGACAGTAACGGAAACCTTGTATTCACATCTGTTAAAATCTAACTGTTTAATTACCAGCCAGCCAGACTGGGGAAGTGTTGAAATTAGCTACACAGGTAAAAAGCTAGACAGAGAAAAATTACTGCGTTATTTAATCTCTTTCCGTCAACATAATGAGTTTCATGAACAGTGTGTTGAGAGGATCTATTGCGACATCATGAAATTTGCACAAATAGATTCGCTTTCTGTTTACGCACGTTATACTCGCCGAGGCGGTTTAGATATTAACCCGTTACGCGCAACAGAAAACCGCGCTGTTATTAATAATATCCGTTTGCTACGACAATAAAAAACAGGTTTTATGAAATATATTGGCTTATACATTCGTCCTATCTTTGCACTTATTTTATTGCAGGTTAGTTTATCAACGCTAGCGATAGAATTAATTGATGCAAAGGTTCCCGCACCGCTTAGAAAGGCTTATGACGCACGTTATACCGATCCGCTTAACTGTGTGGAAACGACCAGCCAATATATTACTCAACACAAGTCATTTAAAATTAACTCCAAGGGTATTATTGAAGAAAAGCCAACAGGGACCATATATGCTTTTCCAACGCAATTACTGGCTTTTTGTTATGCACAAATAGAAGATTACGCAAGCGCGCTAAATTTATTACAGCCATTATTAAAAAACCCGAGCTTGTCCAGTGATGAAATAAGAACATTAAACTTGATTGCATCAGAGATCCCTGAAGAGGAACGTCCGCAATTAAGCAATCTATTATTACTGAAAATACTCACAGATACTGCGTCTAGAATTGAAAAAACGCCGTTGACTGATTCGCCCAACTTACCGGTTGCGCTACTATTCACAATCAGCAAATTATCTTTACAAGCAAACCATTATAGCAATGCACTGAATGCATTAGAAAAAGCAAAAAAACGCATTAAGGGCAGTCAGAAAACGAAATTAGATGCTTGGTTGGCTTATTATTACGGGCTTTATTATGATCAAATCAACCAGCAACAATTAGCTACCTCCTCTTTCCTGATAGCCAATAGATTAGCCGATAAGCACGCTTTTATTAAACTAAGCGGCCAAGTAAAAAACAGCATCGCAAAGATATATCAAAAGAAATATCGTTTCCCAATCGCACTCGACTTTGCCAAGCAACGCGTAGAGCTTTATCTATCCACTGAAAATAAGATCAAACAAGCCGAGAGCTTAATTCAATTTGCTATTTTAAAACGCCAAAATAACGAAAATAATAATGCGCTTATTTACCTGTTTAATGCCTTAGAGTTAATTGAAAACAATAAACACAGTGATCTGCTCGCCCACGTTTACCTTGAGATAGGTCGTACTTATCTTGCCAATAAAAACAGAGAAAATGACAACAAAGTGTTAGAACTAGCACAAAAATATTTGCAAAATGCACGTTTTCACTTCACCCGCTTAAATAAACCACGCTATCAGATAGAAAGCTTACTGCTACTAGCGCAATTAAATATTATTAATAAAGATTCTGCACTGGCAATTTTACAGCTGGAAAAAGTGTTACAGCTTTCAACCAACAAATATCTTTCCTTACGTGTACAAGCTTTTGAAATGTTAGCCTTAAGTTATGAGATAACAGGCAACCTGCAACAAGCAATTTTACATTTCAAAAACTTCCATGCATTACAAAACCGCATTAAAGAACACCTATTTGAGTTACAACAGTTACAAATTAGCGAGCAACTGCAGCTATTTGAAAAAACACAACAACAAAAGCAGTTAGAAACTAAAAATATACAATTACAAAAAACAACCGATCGTTTTAAAACACTTACCTACAGCTCAATGAGTTTATTTACACTGGTTGCACTGCTGTTTTTTTACACATTAACCCGCAATAAAAAACTCAGTGATGCGGATAAACGCGCTCAACAAAAACTTGCATTTCACGCCCGTACTAAATTGCCTTTACAACACGCCGACAATAACCAGTTTAGTTATATTTATCGTGACGAGCCGCTTTATTATGCACTGGTTAACATCCCCTTTCTATCTCAACTAAATGAATTAACAGGTATTTACGGTGCACAGAAAATAGAAGAAAAACTTGGAGAAGCGCTAAAAATATATTTTACTAAGAGTGTTGATATTTTTCAGATTCGCGACAACCAAATCTTATTCATCTGCAAACAAAAAGAGCATCAAGATGCGGGCGATTTCGCACAAAAAATACAACGATTTTTCACCTCTTTTGCCGAGCAATATCAGCTATCAAGCACTGTTTCCTGTGGTGTCGTTGCTTTCCCGTTTTTAAATAATGCCAGCCGCGCAATTAATGCAAACCGTACGTTAAATTTAAGTAGTTTGGCACTATTTGCAGCCAGTCAAATTAGAAATGCGAAGCTGCAAAGCAGCTGGGTTGAGTTGTACGCGATTGATAATTTACAACCCGCCTTTTTTGATGGCGATTTGTGGATTTTGGGGCAAGCAGCGATAGATAAAGGCATTGTCAAAATAAATAGTAGTCACACGGATCATATTTTAAATTGGCCAAAACCCGATAAATAACCCATTTTTTGTGCTTTTTTCTAAGCTACACTTGCACAACCAGGTAAAGTTAATGATAATCGGAAGCCTGAAATATTTATTGGAATTACTCATATGACCACCAAAATAGCTGTTTTCAAGCTACTCCAACAGTTATTTAAAAGAACTGCTCGACAAAATATAACATTTGATCAATACCAAAAAAGCTTATTAAAAAAGCTGCAAAACAGCCATTCTGAGCAAACAACGCTCAAGCTCCTTGAAGAATGCACTGAACAACTCAATGAGTTAGAAATTCCATTAGAAAGTACCTTGTCTGAAGGCCGGTTAATCGTATCGCAATCGCAACTGCAATTACAAAGGCTGCCTGAGCTCTCTGAGCCTGTTAATAATAAAATTGAGCAAGCAAAGTCTATCGCGCAACCTTACTCAATTATTGAACACCACAATGAACTCACCGGCATTATCAAAATATACCAGCGTGTTGTCATTGATCTAACTAATAGTAAAACAACGCCTATCGATGAAGACACTTCACTATTTGATGGCTTATGTGAAGAGTTACAGCAGCTGATTCTTAATCTTGATATTGGCGAAGCATATATCAAACAACTCGAGACCATCCGCCAGAAAATAGTTTGCACCAATAATCCGCTTAAGCTGCCTCAGTATTGCATGAGTATTATCGCAATTATTATTGACAGTACACGTGAAGAACGTCGCTCATCGCGCCACTTTTTATATACACTAAATGATAGCCTGACACAGTTTTATCTTAATTTTGCAAACAATCTCAAACGTGCAGAAAGCGCTTTTGAAGAGCAAGATCTATGTGTTAAAACGATTCAAAAGAAATCTTCCCGGCTCAAAAAAGAAGCTGAAAAAGCAATCAATGTAGAATCGTTACGAAAGAATATTTTTTCTTACGTTGAAAGCGTTGAGCAACTAATTAAAGCAAAAGAGGGTGAGAAAGAGCGTCAAGTTCGCCAGCAATTCCAAAATATGGTCAGAGAGATAAAAGAGCTGCAGAACGAAACCAAAAACTACCAAAACACACTTAAGCAGCAAAACAAGCAACTGCATACTGATTTTCTAACCAAGATTCCAAACCGTGCGGCTTGGAGTGAACGCTTACAAATTGAATTTACCCGTTATCAGCGTTATCAGCATCCACTTAATTTGGCGGTTATTGATATCGATAAATTCAAAAAAATAAATGATACTTTTGGTCACCTAGCGGGTGATAAAGTATTAAATGTGATAGCGCAAACACTGCAAAGATCATTACGTAATGCTGATTTTATTGCGCGCTATGGTGGTGAAGAATTTACTCTGTTACTACCGGATATAAATCAACAACAGATGCAGGTAGTGTTACAAAAACTTTGTCACACTATAAAAATGATCCCTTTTAAATTTAAAAAAGAGAACATCAGTATCACCATTTCAATAGGCAGTACCTGCTTTTGTAAAGATGATGATATTGACAGCGTTTTTGAACGTGCAGATCAGGCACTTTACCATGCGAAAAACAATGGCCGTGATCAAGTTGTTTATTTTGAAAAAGAGTAACTCATTGCTTTAAAAAGAAATAGATGGAAACTATCTGTTTTTATCTTATGCTTATAGCGACGCAACTTAGAAGTGCAGAGTTCATGTCCCGCCTTTTAGTTCAGAATATCTCGTTGCTTCCAACTTACTAAATTCTACATTTATAATTATTTGCAATTAATGCTTAATTAGATTCAAGGAGACGTTATGATCACTCATATCAGCCCCGTCGGTAGCATGGCTTTATTATCGCAACTTGAAGTTAACCAACTAAAAGACAGTGCTGCATGCGATATTTATCAACAGTTTCGCAACTGTTCTCTTGCCGTACTTAATTCAGGTAGCCATACAGACAGCAGTAAAGAGATTTTAGAACAGTATAAAAACTTTAAAATAAATGTATTACACCAGGAAAGAGGTGTAAAGATTGAATTGGAAAACCCGCCTGAAGATGCATTTATTGATGGAGAATTAATCAAGGGTATCCAAGAGCACCTATTTTCAGTTATGCGCGATCTGTTATACGTTAATACACAATTGCGCTTGCCCGAAAAAGATGAAAGTAATGCGACACAAATAACCAGCTTAGTTTTCTCTATTTTACGTAATGCGAATATTTTAAAACCTGGCGTAGAGCCAAACGTTGTTGTTTGCTGGGGTGGACATTCAATCAACGATAATGAATTTACCTATACACGTGAAGTCGGTAGCCAATTAGGCCTTAGAGAACTAAATGTTTGCACAGGTTGCGGGCCAGGTGCAATGGAAGGTCCAATGAAAGGGGCTACAATCGGCCATGCTAAACAACGGGTCAATGATGGTCGTTATATTGGGCTCACCGAGCCGGGTATTATTGCTGCCGAGCCGCCGAACCCAATCGTCAATGAATTAGTTATTTTGCCCGATATTGAAAAACGCCTCGAAGCATTTGTACGCATTGCTCATAGCATAGTTATTTTTCCTGGAGGACCAGGCACTGCGGAAGAGTTATTGTATATTTTAGGGATAATGATGCACCCTGAGAATAAACGTCAACCCTTACCAATTATTTTAACTGGCCCGAAAGAAAGTGAACCTTATTTTGAAGCGATCGACAAATTTATTAGCGATACGCTTGGAGAGGAAGCACTGCAGCACTACCAAATTATCATCGACAATCCACCTTTAGTTGCACAAGTCATTAAAAAATCGATGGCAAAGGTTACAGAATACCGTCGTGCAATTGGTGATGCATACTCTTTTAATTGGTCACTTAAAATTGCTAGCCCCTTTCAGTACCCTTTTGTTCCGAGTCATGAAAATATGGCTAATCTAACACTGCACAAAGACCAACCATGCGAAGAGTTAGCTGCAAATTTACGCCGTGTTTTTTCAGGTATTGTTGGCGGAAATGTTAAAGATGACGGGATAAAATCGATTGAAAAATATGGCCCATTTGAAATCAAAGGCGAAAAATCACTAATGCAAAAAGTAGATCGATTATTAGAAAGCTTTAGCAAACAGGGACGCATGAAACTGCCTGGCACTGTTTATACACCTTGTTATAAGATTATCAGTTAATATAATGGCCACTGCATTATTATTGTCGCTAAAATGAATCTGATTCAGCACATACCGTTATCCACGACTTATTATAAGATTATCAGTTAATATGGTTTCTACACTACTTATTATTGTCGCTAAAATGAATCTGATTCAGCACATACCGTTATCCACGACTTATTATAAGATTATCAGTTAATATGGTTTCTACACTACTTATTATCGATGCAATGAATTTGATTCGTCGTATCTACGCGGTACAGGATAAACAGCACGGTGAAACAACGACGGCACTTATTGCAACACAAACGACAGTTTGTAACGCGCTAAAAAAGTTATTAAACATTCATCAGCCCACACATGTTATTTGCGTTTTTGATAGCCACACACCAAGCTGGCGTCATCAATTATACCCGAGCTATAAACAGGGACGAAAACCTATCCCTGCTTTTTTAAAACAAGATTTAGGTAAGATTCAAGATCTATTTTTTGAAATGGGGGTGGATTCTCTGGTGACAGAAAGTGATGAAGCGGATGATCTGATTGCAACACTCGCCGACAAAATGGCAAAGCAGCAGCAGAAATGTATTATTGTTTCTACCGATAAAGGTTTTTACCAGTTATTGAATTCACAAATCATCATTTATGATTATTTTCAAAATAGTTACACAGATGCCTTGCGGGTAAAAAATAAAATGGGATTATCTGCGACACAATTATGTGACTATTGGGCTATTACCGGTATTTCCAGCAGTGCAATTAAAGGGGTTGAAGGCATTGGCGCTAAAGGTGCGTTAGCGCTTTTACAGCAATTTCAAAGCCTGGATAATATATTAAAACAACCTGCCAATGAACAAGATAAACGCCTGACAAAAGTACATCAATTCCAAGAAGATGCGCTATTAGCTAAAAAGCTGGTTACATTACAGAAAGAGATCACGCTTGGATTTAATTTAAAGGATTTACGTTATACCCAAACCACTTAACCACCCGTAAAAAATCAATAAAAGCTGATTTTTAAATAGCCATACCTTGGTTTTTCGGTAATATAAACAAATTATTATCAACAGGAGTGAATCACTTGAAAAAAGTATTAATCGTCGCAGCTATCGCAGCAGCCGGTGTTGGCGGGTACATATTTAACCAACAGCAAGGAACATCAACTAGCTATAATGTACTTGATTACGTGCCTGCTGATACCCCCATATTTACAGGGCAACTCGAACCATTTCCGCTAAAAGACTACCTATCATCAACGCCAACGATGGCGAGCCCCGCCGAGCAACAGGTTCTTGATGATTTATATGATAAAAATAACCCAAGACTTAACTTTCTCTTAAATATATTTAAAACCTATCAAGATGGATTAAAAGCTCCTGACTTACTGATAAAAACATTTGGTTTTCCTCAGCAGTTACGCGCTTACTTCTATACCTTAGGCATGTTACCGGTTTTAAAAGCTGAAATAGAAAACCCGCAAGCAGTTTGGGATTTATTAGATAAAAATGAACTTGAAACGGGTTTTACTCACCGCAAAGGCACACTGCAATCATTAAATTATCGCGCATATCAATTAACTGATGAAAACGATCCTGCAATGATCGAGCTAATCATCGCAATCGATAAAGGGCTGTTAACAATTACCCTTAATACCCCTTATAACGATCCAACATTATTAGCCACGGCACTTGGTTTAACAAAAGCTGAAAACTCATTAGCAGCTTCCGGCAAGATTGAAGAGATCATCAAAACACATAAATTTGAACAAGCCAGCGTTGGTTTTATCAATCATATTGAACTGATTAAAGGTTTCACCACAACAGATAGCAACCAACTAGCACGCCAAATAGTCGCTATTGAAAAACAGTACAATCAAGAAAGCCCATTTGCTGCAATCCGCAGCGCTGAATGTGCAAGTGATTTTGCAAGTATTGCCAATAACTGGCCTCAAACTGTCTTTGGTTACACAGGTTTAGCAGTCAACGCAAAAGAATCAACGCTTGAAGTCGCGACTATTGTTGAAAGCAAAAACCAAGCTATTTTGAACGCATTACAATTAATACGTGGTTATATTCCAAAATACACAGCAGATGTTGAGCATAATGTATTTGCTATGGGTCTTGGTCTTGATATTAACCAATTAGCAGGTTCATTGAACGATATTTGGAGTGATCTGCAAACACCAAGTTATTCATGTCAGCCACTTGCAGAGTTACAGGCGCAAATTAGCCAATCTGGAGAGTCGATAGGTATGCTTGGCATGAGCGCCAGTATTGCCAATGGCGTGAAAGGTTTCAGCATTGCAGTGTTAGATTACACAATAAGTCAGCTTAATGATGATCCCGTGCTTGAAAGTCTAGATGCGTTATTTACATTATCTGCCGATAATCCGCAGCAGATTTTCAACTCAGTGAAAATGTTTAGTCCTGAATTACAACAGATTCAGCTGAGCGATGATAGTGAGCCAATTGAGTTAGCAACTATCTTCCCTATTCCTGCACAACTAAACTTAACACCTAAGCTGGCGATTAAGGGCAAGCATCTGGTGATATACAACGGAGAAAAAGGAAAAAAAGTAGCTGATACACTCTCTTCAGAGCAGTTAAGTAAAAATGGCAGTTATAATTTCTCGTTTGATTTCAAAAAAATGTTTACACCTATCGTAACAGCTACAGAGTTAGCAGGTGAAACATTACCGGAAGAAGCGCTATTTTTAATTAACTATGACGCACGTATGAAAATGAGCTTCGATATCAACCAGCAAGGTTTTATTTTTAACTCATATATAAATAGCAAAGCCCCGAAATAAATACCTGCTTACTTCTATTTACAAGCTGACTTCGGTCAGCTTTTGTTTATTCTTTTTTAGTTGTTCAGTCATCAATCAGAAAGCGCTTTTATGATCTAAAAATGAGTTTAAACACAGGATTATCATCCTATATATTCTTATAATTCGCACAAATTTTATCCACCCTTTTTTTACTCACTATTATAACAATGCAATATTTTTAGCGATTTCATTCACTAATGTTTCTCGCGCTTGTGAACTTGCCCATGCAATATGCGGTGTTATCAGTAAACGAGATTGTGCTTTCACCGAAAAATAGGGATGATCTTGCTGCATCGGCTCGACCGCTAATACATCGGTGCCATGATAAATATCATACTGATCAATAGCTTTAGCCATAGCCAACTCATTGATAATACCACCGCGCCCTAAATTAAGAATAACCGCCCCTTTTTTAACTAACTTTAACGCGTTTTCATCAATTAAGTTTTCGGTTTGTGCATTTAGCGGCGCATGAATAGTGACAATATCGCAACTTGATAAAAGAGTTTGCAAATCAACTTGTTGAATCGCCTGCTGGCTATTTTTACCAGAGGTCGAGTAATAACAAAGCTCACAGCCAAATACCCCCGCAATTTCAGCAACCCGTTGTCCAATTGCGCCAAAGCCGATAATTCCCCAGCGTTTGCCTTTAATTTCAGAAAAAGGGCTATCTATATGGGTAAAGGTAGGACTGTTGCACCACGCTTTTGATTGCGTGTAATGATCGTAATAACGGCTTTGATGAAGCAATTGCAGTAACATTGAAAAAGTAGATTGCGCAACACTCTCGGTTGAATAGCCGCAAACATTTTTAACCGCTACCCCGGCCTTTTCAGCGGCAATCAGATCAACGTTGTTGGTCCCAGTTGCGGCAATACAGATTAATTTCAGCTGGGGATTGGCTTTAATTATTTCCTGATCAATTATTACCTTGTTAGTAATAATTACTTCGTTATCTGCAATATGTGCTAATCGTTGTTTATTTGAGGTCACGGAATAAGCGCTGAACTCACCCAGTTTTTTTAATGCCGATAAATCACTATCACCTAATGTTAATGCATCTAATAATACTATTTTCATTTTTATTCCTATAAAAAAGATTGTTAACTGCCGTACATTTTTACCATAGTAAGTTTTATTTTGTTGTACAAAAATATAAGTAAAGGCTATTTTTAAGACTTATCATTAAAGGTTTTTCTATGAATTCAATATATCACCGCATCACACTAAAATTTATTAGTTTCTTACTTATCTCCCTGATCCTGATAATGACCTCAATTCAAATCGCAAGCATGCTTACAATCAAAGAAAATGTGCTGCAAATTGAAAATCTTTGGGATGAGGTACAAGTTGGCCGTTCGGAAAAATTACGCTTAGAAAACTCAATGCGCTCTTATTTAGGTTACGGTGGAATGATCCACAAATTAAAAAATGCAGTGATTAATAACAGCCCGGAAGAGCTGGAGGATATTAAGGGTGATCTTCATAATGTTGAGGCTATCATTGAATTGTATCTTTCATTTCAATTAAGTAATGCAGAGCGATACGCACTTAACGACATTCTGGAGGTGGTAAAAAACTATCAGACAAAAATAAATCAACTTTCTTTAATATTCAGAGAAAATGCGCCAATAAAAAAAATAGATAAATTTATTCGGGTAGATGATCAACCCGCTTTACGCGCTTTAACGGTTATTGAACAAAACAATCGACACATTGATAAACAACAGGCTTATGACCAAGCAACTCAAACAGATAAGTTTGTCTTACTTACAGATATTGTGGGTCAGATGGGCTACGGAGGGCTAATTCATAATATTAAAAATTTACAGTTACGTAACGACAATTATTATGTGGCTGAAGTGCAGAATAACATTAATCAATTACAGCTTAGCATTGCTAAATATTACAAAATGCCATTAATCACCGAAGAGAAACAAGCATTAGAGATATTACAAGATACTGTCAGCCAATACCAAATTAGACTGGAAAATTTAAAACAGCCTCACTCGAAACGTAAGATAGCTACTGCTATTAATGATAAAAAAGCGCTACAAGCCTTAGATATACTTAATCTGCGCATTGAAACTGAATTAAAAAGTAAAATAGTCAATGTTGGTGAAAAGATCCACTCAATCCAAAATAGTATCAATAAATTAATTCAAGCAATTATCGCACTATGCATAATCACCTTATTCATTTTTAGTTACATTATGTTTAAGAAGGTGATTTTACCACTGCAAAAAGTCACCCAATCTATGGTTTCACTGGCAGCCGAGCATCACAACAAAGTTATGCCATTTCATTCGCAGCATATTTATGAAATCAAGCAGATGATTCGCTCCATTCGAATTTTTAAAAATCATCAAAGCAAACGCCGTAAAAGTGAAAAATCATTAACTAAAATGAATATAACCACATTAAAACAACTCGATGAAATTAAAACCTTACAAATAAAAAGTGAGCAGAAAACAGAACAAGCTTTGGCACTTGCCAATCACTTAATTGAGTTACAAAAAAGTGCTGATATTGACCGTAAAAATGCCTTAGCAAGCCAGCGTAGAATTAATACCATTCTCAATACCGTACACGATACAATTATCACCACCAGTAAAGAGGGAATCATTGAAAGCATCAATACCGCAACCGAGAAGATGCTCGGTTACAGTGCAGCTGAGCTGATTAATAAAGATATCACCATGCTAATGCTAGATGAAGTAGCTATTCAACATAAAAAAATGCTGCAACAATATAATGCCAATCCAGATAATAATTTGCATAGCGAGGGGCGGGAGCAAATCATTAAACATGCCGATGGTTCGACATTTCCAGTAGAGATATTCCTAGGGCAATCAGAGATTAACGGTGAAATTAAATTCACAGCTGTTATTCGTGATATTACCCAACGTAAAAAAAATGAACAGGCAATACAGCATTTAGTATTGACCGATCCTTTAACAGATCTCGCTAATCGCCGTCACTTTAACCGCGAGTTACAACATGCTTTAGATATCAAGCAGCGCTTGCAGTTAAGTGTTGCACTATTAATGATTGATTTAGATAACTTCAAACCCATTAATGATACATTTGGACACAATATGGGTGATAAAGTATTACAAAAAGTGGCAAGACGTCTGCGAAAAATCACCCGTAAGGTGGATCTTATTGTTCGATTAGGCGGAGATGAGTTTGCGATTATAATAAACAGTGTTCATGATCGCTTTGATGCAATCACCCCCGCAAAAAAAGTGGTAGAAATCCTATCAAAACCTATGTCTATTGATGGCAAAACACTGCAAGTTGGCGCGAGTGTAGGCGTTTCAATTTCACCGCAAGATGCACTCAGCTTAGAGGACTTTATTAATCATGCAGATAAAGCATTGTATAAAGCAAAAAGCCTAGGCAAAGGTGGTTATTTCTCTTATCAGGACTTAAGTGACGATGAGAAATAGAAGGTAAAAACAGAAGGATATAAAAAAGCCGAACTAACTATTCTAATGCCGTTCGGTTAAGCAATTTTAGGCTTATATCTCAACGGATACCTTGATGGTATATAAAGCACTGAACGTGGAAACGTTCGGTGTTTTCTTTTTTTAGGCAGGATAAAATGCTTAACATCTTCGCGCATAAGCTGTAACTTTTTGGGAATGGTGCCATTACCTGAAAGGGCATATCCGCGGATTTGCATATCTATAATACAGATAGCAGATGTAAAGCTAATCCTAGTTGGCTCAACCTTCGCTTCTTGAGCTATCTGCACCATTTCAAGCCGGATCAGATTATAACCAAGCAATATGCCCCAGAGCTCCTGCCGAACTCCTTCCGGAAAACGACTTCGTAGTGTCAACTCACCATTAAGTTGGCTATTTTTTAGCTCGCCGAAGCTTTGCTCTATTTCCCAACGCTCCCAGTAAACGGATAATAATGTTTCCATTGGATAAAGTGCAGGATCAATTAACGAGGTAATAAAGCCCTTTATTTCACCTTTAGGATGCTGGTAACAAATCATCCTAGCTTGCCAGGTTTCTGGCAGCGTTGGATTTTTAGCGCGGGCTTGTGGGGAAACTGGCATTTCAATGAGCAAGTCATTATCTGCATATCGGTCGATAACTTCATATCTCATGCTCTTTTTTACTGGTGTCAACCAATGAGCATTGATACCGAATTGCTGCCAATTTAACATTAAGTCTGCTGAAAAATAGCAGCGGTCAAATAATGTTAAAGAATCTTCGGGGATATCAGTGAGCAGGCGTTTAGCTAAGGTTATTTCACCCACATCGCAACTATCAAATGCAGCTCCGAGTAACATTCTGGTTTGTGTTGAATGTAAAGAAACCATCCGTAGCTGAGGATAGACGGGATGAGATTTTGAAATAAAACCAAATTCAGCTCTATTTTCAGGTGTATCTTGTGCTCTAAATGTTGTGCCATCCACAGCGAGTAAATTCAGCCCTAATGAATGCTGCTTTGACATAATTGTCTTATGCCATGCTGCACATGTTGTACTAAACAGATAACTCATTGGAGATTCGCCCAAGCGTTTACGGCAATCAGTTAATACGCTAGGGGCAACGTGAGTATACATTTCGTTTGGATTAGTTTGCAGAGCAATATCCAAAGAACCACAAACTTCTTTGATCGAGCGATTACGCATCAAGCCCATCATAATGATGAGCCACACAGCTTGCTCTGCGGGTAAGCGACGTCGTCGAATGCTGGCTTTTTGAGTGCTAAATAACGCTTCTTCGATCCATGTGGTGTCAATAGCAGTCAGTACGTTGTCATATGAATCTTTGTTTTCAAATGATTCATAAACTAATTCCATTTCTTGATTAAACAAAAAAAAATCCCCAAGCTTAAATAAGATTGAGGATTATGATCTATCTGCAAGATCGTTCAAGTTTTCTTAAACGATCGGCATTGGAACTAACTATTCGGCTTTTTCATTAATGTAAAAGTTAGCTATTAACCATTTTATTAAGCTTTAAGCATATCCAACGCTACCGCTTCTGCAATTTTTATACCCCATCGAATATAGTTGCGAGATAAAATCAGCAGCGGCTTAGCGAATTAAAGCTCTTTTAACATATCCACAGCGACTGCTTCAGCAATTTTAATACCGTCGATACCTGCTGACAAAATACCACCGGCATAACCTGCACCTTCACCACCCGGATATAAACCTTTAACATTAATACTCTGATAATCTGGACCACGTTTAATTTGTACAGGTGATGAAGTACGCGTTTCAACGCCGGTAAGCACCGCATCTGCTTTAGCAAAGCCACGAATTTTTTTATCAAATGCAGGTAAGGCTTCACGAATGGCATCAATGGCAAAATCAGGCAGGCTGGTACTTAAATCTGTCATTTTTACATTTGGTTTGTACGATGGTTCAATCGGTCCAAATGGTTTCGCGTCTTTACCGGCTAAGAAATCACCAACTCGCTGTGCTGGTGCATCATAGTTACTGCCCCCAAGAATATAGGCATTACGCTCCAGTTTGCGCTGCAGTGCGATACCTTGCAGTGGATCATTATCAAAGTCACTTGGCGAAACCCCAACAACAATCGCACTGTTGGCATTACGTTCACTACGGGAATACTGGCTCATACCGTTAGTTACAACCGCTTCGGTTTCCGAAGTCGCAGCAACAACAACACCACCTGGACACATACAGAAACTATAAACGCTGCGGCCATTTTTACAGTGATGCACCAGCTTGTAATCAGCCGCACCTAAAATAGGGTGTCCTGCATTGATACCAAAACGGCATTTATCAATCATCTCTTGTTTATGCTCAATACGGAAACCGACAGAGAAAGACTGCGCTTCTAAGTGCACACCTTTATCATGTAACATCGCAATAGTATCGCGCGCACTATGACCAATTGCTAAGGTTATATGCTTTGAGTTAATCACCTCACCACCGTTTAAGGTAACACCTGTGACTTGCCTATTTTCACCTTGACCTTCGATATTGATCTCTTCAACACGTGTTTGAAAACGAATTTCACCGCCAAGTTCGATGATTTTTCTACGCATACGTTCAACCATAGTAACCAGTTTAAAAGTACCAATATGCGGTTTATTGACATAGATAATTTCAGCGGGCGCGCCAGCTGCAACAAACTCTTGTTTTACTTTCAAGCCAAGAAAGTTGGGATCTTTTACCTGGCTATATAATTTACCATCTGAGAATGTACCTGCACCGCCCTCACCAAACTGCACATTTGATTCAGTATTTAACTCTCCCTTACGCCAAAAACGGAAAGTATCTTTTGAACGTTCATGCACTGATTTCCCGCGTTCTAAAAGAATTGGTTTAAAACCCATCTGCGCTAAAATCAGGGCAGTGAATAGACCACAAGGCCCCATACCGATTACGATTGGACGTTCAGTTAAATCTGCAGGTGCTTGTGCGACATATTTATATGTCGTATCTGGTGAAACACGCACATTTTGATCTTTTTCAAAACGGCTTAATATCGCGCTTTCATCTACATCTTTAAGCGTGATATCAAGCGTATATATCAGCGTAATCACATTACGTTTACGCGCATCATAACCTCGTTTAAACACATGAATATCCACCAACTGCTCAGCTGCAATCGACAGTTTATTTAAGACAAATCTCTGCAGTGCATCGTCACTATGATCGAGTGGAAGTTTAACTTGGTTTAAACGTATCATTGGTTCACCTGAAAAATATAAGGGCAAAAGAGTAGCGCGTAGTTTACGTGATCTATATCTAAATTGAAATTATAAGGGAATGCACTTTGGAGATAAATTCCGCACATAAAAAAACCAGCTTATAGCTGGTTTTTTAAAGCAAACATAGAAATAATCTATTATCTTTTTGCGAACATCTTCATAACAAAAAGAACAAAGCTAAATGCTACAAAAGAAGCAATTAACGAAACAGTTATTGAAGCTGTATAACCTAACACGATAAAGCCGACTGCAGAAATCGCAGCAACAGATAATGCATAAGGTAATTGTGTCGCTACATGGTCGATATGTTTACAACGAGCACCGGTTGATGAAAGTATAGTGGTATCGGAAATAGGTGAACAATGGTCACCAAATACAGAACCAGCTAATACCGCACTTAACATCGGCAACATCAGACTAATTTCTGTCGCAGCAGCCATATCACCAGCAATCGGTAACATAATGCCAAATGTGCCCCATGATGTACCTGTAGCAAAGGCCATTGCACCAGATAATACAAATAAAATTACTGGTAACCAGTGTAAGCCAATATTACCCTGCACTAATGAAGAGAGGTAAGCACCCGTTTTCATATCACCAATCACACTACCAATTGACCAGGCAAAAAATAGAATAATAATTGCGCCAAACATTGATTTAGCGCCAATCCATAACGCTTTAGAAATCAGAGAAAAGGCAAGTTTTTGCTTTATTACAATCACAAATGAAAACAGTAATCCCACTAAGCCGCCATAACATAACGATTTACCAACATCTGTATTTTCAAATGCGCCAAGTACCGAGAAGGGCAATGAACTTGCGCTTAACGCTTGGTTACCTGTATATAACATGAAAAACAGCGTTGCTATAATCAAAGTGACAATAGGGAAAATCAGATCTGAGACTTTACCCTTTTCGCTTTCATCGATACCGAATTCATCATGCAGATTCACGGCTTCATTATCATTGTCTTTTATTGAGCCATTTTTTTCAGCGCCAATTTCATGCTCTTTCATCAAACCAATATCGAGCTTAAACCAGATCACTGCAAATACCATTAACAGGGTAAAGATGGCATAAAAGTTCATTGGAATTAAACGCATATAAGCACCTAACGGCGAATAATCTGCAATACCATGGCTAAGCAAAATACCGCCAATGATGGTCATGATATACGCCCCCCAACTCGAGACAGGCATCAATATACACATAGGTGCAGCTGTCGAATCAAGGATATAAGCAAGCTTTGCACGTGACACATTAAACCGATCAGTTACCGGACGTGAAATAGAACCCACAGCCAAGCTATTAAAGTAATCATCAATAAAGATAAATACCCCTAAAAAAGCAGCTAATAATGATGCACCACGTTTATCTTTAATATGATCTAGTGCCCAATTAGCAAAAGCACGCGTTCCCCCCGAAAGGGTTAATAACGCGGTCATCATTCCTAATAATAATAAGAATGCAACAATACTCATATTCCAGCTATTAATACCACCATCTTCAATCACTACACCTTTGACGGTATTAAAGATATAGACGGCACCATTAACAAAAGAGAAATCTACTAACAGCAATGTGCCTAAAACGATACCAACACCTAACGAGATCAATACTCGACGGGTGATAATCGCTAAACCCAATGCAACAATTGCTGGCAAAATCGACAGCGGAGACGCTGCAAAATCGATTAATGTCATTTTATTTTTTACCTTTTTTTCTTTGTCTATTTAACGAAAAACCCCCAGCTCTTTAAAAGAGAGGGGGTTTATTTTTAACAAATTGTAATGTTAACTATTAGTTAGCTAACATTAATGAGTCATCAAGAGCTTCTAAGTTTGAAGAACCCATTAAGTATGCATCAATTGCACGTGAAGCTTCACGACCTTCGTTGATACAACGAACGATCAATGATTGACCGGTACGCATATCGCCGGCAGCAAATACACCTTTCTGACTTGTCTGGAAGTCAGTTGTTTGTACGTTACCACGCTCATCTAAAGCAATTTCAAGCTGTGCTAATACACCTGTTGGCTCTGGGTGTAAGAAACCCATCGCTAAGAATGCTTTAGTACAAGGAATTGAACGAACAGAACCTTCAACCTCTTTGAAACTAGGTCGTTGACCAGGAACTGCTTTTTCCCACTCGATATCAGCAAGAACTAACTCTTTAACATTACCGTCGGCATCACCAATAAATTCTTTGGTTAAGATTGACCAGTGACGATCCACACCCTCTTCATGCGAAGTGGTTGTTTTTAAGATCATTGGGTATGAAGGCCAAGGCATGTTCACCGTGCGTTTTTCTGGTGGAATCGGCATGATTTCCACTTGCGTTACGCTTGCGGCACCATGACGGTTTGATGTACCCACACAGTCAGAACCAGTATCACCACCACCGATAACCACAACGTGATCATCTTTAGCATGAATCTCTTCTGTTTTTAGATCCATGTTATTAGCACGACGGTTATTTTGCCCTAGGAATTCCATTGCAAAATGCACGCCTTTAAGATCTCGACCAGGAATTGGTAAATCACGCGGAACTGTTGAACCCCCCGTTAGAAGCACGACATCAAACTGTTTACGTAACTCTTTTGCATCAAAATCAACACCGATGTGAGCATTCACAACCATCTTGATACCAGCAGCTTCCATAACAGCAACTTTACGATCGATAACATCCATGCCTAGTTTAAAGTCTGGGATACCAAAACGTACTAAACCACCCACTTTCTCATCACGCTCATAAACAGTTACTGTGTGACCAGCACTGTTTAGCTGCTCTGCTGCCGCTAAACCAGCAGGACCTGAGCCTACGATTGCGACTGTTTTAGCAGTTCGAGCTGTAGGAATCTTAGGCTTAACATAACCGTTAGCGTAAGCTTTTTCTACAATGGTTTTTTCAATATTACAAATCGTAATTGGATCTTGATTAATACCAAGAACACATGAACTCTCACAAGGAGCTGGACATACACGGCCAGTAAACTCCGGGAAATTATTGGTAGAGCTTAAGATTTCCCAAGCTTCCAACCAACTTTCACGATATACCGCATCATTGAATTCAGGAATGATATTACCAATCGGACAACCGTTATGACAGAAAGGAACACCACAATCCATACAACGCGAAGCCTGGTCACTAATTTTGTTAGCAAACTCTTCGTTTTGTACGAATTCTTTATTATTTTTAAGACGATCGGTTACCGGCAATTTACCCGGTAGTTCACGCCCTAATTCTAAAAATCCAGTTGGCTTACCCATTATGCTTCTCCTTTCGCTCGAGCAGCTAATACCGCTTTGTAATCACGTGGCATAACTTTCACCACTTGACCTAGACTTGTCTCTAAATCAGCTAGGAATGCTTTAGCAACGTCAGAGTCAGTTAACTGATCATGTTTAGTTACTTTTGCTAATAGAATATCTTTATCTTCTTGCTCCAGAGGATCCAGGTCAACAAGCTCCATATTACATTTGCTTGCAAAGCTGCCATCTTGGTCCCAAACATACGCAACACCGCCACTCATACCAGCTGCAAAGTTACGGCCTGTAGAGCCTAAGATAATTGTGATACCACCAGTCATATATTCACAACCGTGATCACCAATACCTTCAACAACCACTTCTGCACCCGAGTTACGTACACAGAAACGTTCGCCAGCCATACCGCCGATGTAAGACTCACCAGAGGTTGCACCGTAGAAACATACGTTACCTACAATGATATTGTCTTTAGCAACAATATCTGATTTTTTGTATGGGTAAACAACAATTTGACCACCGGATAAACCTTTACCCCAGTAATCGTTTGCGTCACCTTCAACAGTAAACTCAACACCTTTTGCAAGGAAACAACCGAATGATTGTCCAGCGCTACCGTTAAATTTAACTTGCATAGGTTGTGGCAGACCTTGATTGTTATACACTTTCGAAATTTCATTAGAAAGCATGGTGCCACAGCTACGGTCGGTATTAAGAATATCAAACTCACCAGAAACTGCTTCACCATTTTCCAGCGCAGGCTTAGCCAGTTCAATCAGTTTTCTATCTAATACAGCTTCAAGATTATGGTTTTGACCGGTTTGGTTAAATAGACCATCTTCAGCTTTAGGTGCTTGTTTGAATAATACCGTGCTTAAATCTAAGTTTTTGTATTTCCAATGTTTGATATCTTCACGCACTTTCAGGCTTTGTGCCTGACCAACCATATCTGTGATTGTTGCGTAACCAAGTTCAGCCATACGCTCACGCATACCTTGAACCAAGTACTGGAAGAAAGTCACAACATCTTCAACGCGTCCGTCAAAACGTTCACGTAATGTTTTGTTTTGTGTCGCGATACCAACAGGACAGGTATTTAAATGACACTTACGCATCATAATACAACCTTCAACAACTAGTGCAGCTGTTGCTACGCCCCACTCTTCAGCACCTAATAATGCGGCAACGGTTAAGTCACGAGGTGTTTTCATCTGACCATCAGCCTGAACAACGATACGGTTACGTAAGCCGTTTTTCAGAAGCGTCTGATGCGTTTCAGCCAGACCAAGTTCCCAAGGTAAACCTGCATGACGAATTGAAGAAACAGGTGATGCACCTGTACCGCCATCAAAACCGGCGATAAGTACAACATCCGCTTTTGCTTTACAAACACCTGTGGCGATTGTACCAACACCCGCTTCAGATACTAACTTAACGTTAACACGACCTTTACGGTTAGCGTTTTTCAGATCGTAGATTAGCTGTGCTAAATCTTCGATTGAGTAGATATCGTGATGCGGTGGCGGTGAAATTAGACCTACGCCAGGAGTCGAGTGACGTGTACGGCCAATCCAGTCATCAACTTTATGACCTGGTAATTGACCACCTTCACCCGGTTTTGCGCCTTGTGCCATTTTAATCTGAATTTCAGCAGAGTTAGTCAGGTAATATGAAGTTACACCGAAACGACCTGAAGCAACCTGTTTGATTGCAGAGCGTTCCCAGTCACCGTTTTCTTTTGGTAAGAAACGAGCAGGATCTTCACCACCTTCACCAGAGTTAGATTTCGCACCGATGCGGTTCATCGCGATAGCTAACGTCGAATGCGCTTCATGTGAGATAGAGCCAAAGCTCATCGCACCGGTTGCAAAACGTTTTAAGATATTATCCGCAGGTTCTACATCTTCAATTGAGATTGGGCCATTCGGATTAGCAACAAAGTCAAACTGACTGCGTAACGTTGCCGCGTCATCACCTTGTGCATCAACGGCCGCACAGTACTCTTTGAACTGTTCGTAATTTTTATTACGAGTAGACTCTTGCAGTAATGAAATCGTTGTCGGGTTAAACAGATGTTTTTCACCACGTTGTTTCCATTGGTAAACACCACCAACATCTAAACGTGTTACCGGTACTTCACGCAACGGGTAAGCAAAACGATGACGCACTAGCGTTTCAGTGGCGATATCATCAATGGTTAAACCTTGAATACGTGTTACTGTGCCTTTGAAGTAGTTATCAACAACAGACTTACTAATACCTAGCGCTTCAAAAATTTGCGCACCTTGGTAAGACTGAATGGTTGAAATACCCATTTTCGAGAATATTTTTAATAGACCCGCATCGATTGCTGCTTTATATGAAGCAAAAACATCATCAACCGATTTTTCAGCTGGCAGACGTTTTTTAGCTTGTAAATCAACAATCATCTCTTCAATTAAGTAAGGGTTGATAGCAGATGCGCCGTAACCGATTACCGTTGCGAAATGATGCGTTTCACGAACATCACCCGTCTCGATCACTAAATCACAAAGTGCGCGAAGGCCTTTTTTGATTAGGTAATGGTGAACAGCACCTGTGATTAACATTGCAGGAATTGCTGCATGGTCAGAGGTTGCATTACGGTCAGAAAGAATAATAATCGAGTAACCATCGTTAATTGCATCTTCTGCATAACGACAAATACGTTTAATCGATTTTTCTAACTGCCCCGGGGTACCATCCGCTTTAAACATAGTGTCTAATGTTTTAGCCTGCAGATGTTTATGATCAAGTGCATTGATTTTCTCAAGTTCAGCATTACTTAATACTGGCGACTCAAGTTCTACTTTATGACAGTGCTCTGGTGTTTCACTTAATAGATTTTGATCTTTACCTAAGTAGGTTTTAAGTGACATAACCATACGCTCACGAATCGGATCGATTGGCGGGTTCGTTACTTGAGCAAATAGCTGTTTGAAGTAGTTAGACAGATGCTGAGACTGGTGCGAAAGTACTGCAAGCGGCCAATCGGCCCCCATAGCACCAAGCGGCTCTTTTCCGTCTTTGAACATCGGAAGTACAATTTCATTTACTTCTTCTGAACTCACACCGAATGCTTGTAGGCGGCGTAATAGATGGCCATCGTTTGGTTGCAGATTACGCTCTAAAGCAGCAGGTTGATCTTCCAATTTCACTAGGTTATCTGATAACCAAGTTTCATATGGCTGTTGTGCAGCGATACCGTTTTTCACTTCATCATCAGAGATAATGCGACCTTGTTCAAGATCGGCAACGAAGATACGACCCGGTTGCAGTCGACCTCGGAATTTAATATTTTCCGGTTCGATTTCAACAACACCACTTTCTGATGCCATAATTAGGAAATTATCTTTTGTTACACAGTAACGAGAAGGACGCAGACCGTTACGATCCAGTGTCGCACCAACTTGTACACCATCAGTGAAACATACAGAAGCTGGGCCATCCCATGGTTCCATAATGTTCGCGTGATATTGGTAGAATGCACGGCGTGTTGGATCCATATTCTTGTTTTCTTGCCAAGCTTCAGGAATCATCATCATTAATGCATGTGGCAGACTACGGCCAGAAAGAACAAGAAGTTCTAATGCCATATCAAAACTTGCCGAATCAGACATACCATCAGTACAGATAGGCATTAACATATCTAACTCTTCACGAGTAAAGAATTCAGCTTCAAGCAGCGCTTCACGTGCTTTCATCCAGTTAATGTTACCGCGAACTGTATTGATTTCACCGTTATGTGCGATGTAACGGAAAGGTTGTGCTAAACGCCAGCGTGGGAATGTATTGGTAGAGAAACGCGAATGCACAAGAGCAAGCGCTGTAACCATTGCCGGGTTTTGTAAATCAAGGAAGTATTGAGGTACTTGTTCAGTAGTTAACTGACCTTTATATACGATTGTTTTGTACGAGAAGGTATTGATATAGAAGTTATCTTCTATACCAGCAACAGACTGTAAACAGATACGCACAGAGTAGTTACGTAAAATGAATAATTTACGTTCTAATACAGCAGGATCCATATCAGCACCGCCAGTTACGAACATATGTTCAAACTGTGGTTCACTGCTAAGCGGATCGGCACCAAGCATTGAATTATCGGTAGGAAGAACACGGTAACCAATAACTTCAAGACCTAAGCGCTCAACGTTACGCTCTAAAATATCACGACATTCTTTACGTTGGTTTGCATCTTTAGGGAATAGGACTGTGCCTACGCCGTATTGATCAAACTTAGGTAAGGTAATTCCTTCTTTAAGTGCTTCCGTTACTAAAAACTCATGCGGTTTTTGCAACAAAATACCAGCACCATCACCACTACATGGATCGCAACCTTGACCACCACGGTGTTCCATACGCGCAAGCATATCTAATGCTTGAGTCACAATTTTATGTGACTTGCTATTTTTTAAATGTGCTACGAAGCCGATACCGCAGGCATCATGCTCCATCTCTGGCACATAAAGGCCTTGAGCGTTTTGCTCTATATTAGTCATAAACATGTCCTTCAAGATAAAACAGTAAAGTAATCTTTACTCTTTCCGTTCTAATGTTTTCAAAATGCTATACACGACCTGTTTATCTGCAGAAGCAAAAAAACAAGCAATTAGATTTTACTTTTTAGTAAAGGAAACTACTTTTTAAAGCAAAATACACTTAATTAGAAAACTTCCTTAATAAGAAATAACGCGCATAGTATCCCTAGTAAGCACAGGGCTCATACACCACTTCTTTTCAATCAACCCATATAACAGGCGTAATTTTGGGCATATACTACCGTTTCAAACGCATAAAATCCAATTTTCTTGTTTTTCTCGTTCAGTGACTATTGTTAACGGCTTGTAACACATTGACAGCAAGCTTCCCATTTACTTTAACATTACATTTGTGCTTAAAAACCAATCATTTCTTGATGTAATAGTGAATAATTGGTCGCTAAACAGATAGTAATTTGATGATAAACAAGAGTGGACAGTTCGCAGGTTGCTAATAAATAATAGTGAACGGGTAGGAAGGGAGTAGATATTAAGTGAATATTAATTCACTTAATATCTGTTTTTATTCTTTTCTGGAGATTGAAATTCAATAAACAGATAACCTAATCGGGATGCTGAACACAAATCTCTGCGAATATTTCAAAGTTATCAATAAACAAAGAAGTTAAATGCGGATCAAAATGGTTACCTGAACTGTTAATTATTTCTTGCCTAGCGTCTTCTAATGGCCATGCCTCTTTATAACAGCGCTTGTTGCATAATGCATCAAACACATCTGCAATAGCGGTAATTCTGCCCTCTAAACTGATCTCATGCTGCTTTTTACCATTGGGATAACCGGAACCATCCCATTTTTCATGATGGTCAAGCACTAAGTTAGACGCCATTTTTATAATAGAATTGTCCTGCCCCTGTAAAATATCCCAGCCTTTAATAACATGCAGTTGTATTTGTTCCCATTCATCTGCATCTAATTTACCCTCTTTTTTCAAAATATGATCTGGTACCCCAACTTTGCCTATATCATGCAATTGCGCAGCCAAACGAATCCGTTCACAATAAAAATTATTTTCACCACTGAGTTTGGCTAACTGCATCGCAAACAAACCAACCCGCACAACATGTTCTCCAGTCTCTTTAGAATGCGATTCCATTGTTCCGCCCATTAAAGTAATCGCTAATTCTTGCGTTTCTTCAAAAGCGTTAGCCAACAGGAGATTTTCGTAACTTAATAAAACATTACGCAAAAAGAGATCGATCATGTTCTCTTCAGAGCGAGCTAAAGTTCGCTCTGTTTCAAAAGCGAAAATAGTATCGTAACCACGATCTGAATGGTGAAAATAGACATAATAGTTATCATTATGAAAGTTAGTTTTAATTTCCATAGCATATTCAAAAAGTTTACGCTCATGGTCCGGTAATTCCTTTATTTCGCTGTGAACTAACACACGGACACTATCTGCATTGGCCGAAAACATATTTAACTTGTCTTCCATTTTCGAAATTGCAAACGCCTCGGTTGAGTCAATTAGCACCTTACTCGTTGAAAGATTTAGCACTAATTTTATTTGTGCAAAGACCGCTGAGGCAAAACTGAGTAAATCGCTAATTTGGCTAATACCTGCAATTGAATCAATTACCTGCTCTAGAATTTCACGATGTTTTTGTAATTGACAAATATCACGATAGGCTCGTAAAGAGGTATAAAAAGCAGACTCCAAATCTAGTTTGCGCAGTTCTGTTTTATTTCTGTAGCCGTCAATATCAAAGTTACGAATGACACTATGCTCTGGTGCTATACCCGGTTGTCCAGTGCGTAAAATAATGCGACTAAAACGGTTTTTTAATTCCTGGCGAATAAACTTAGCTAAATCCAATCCCGCATTTTCCGTTTCCATCACCACATCTAATAAAATTAACGCAAATTTATCCTTTTTTTGTAAAATGTCTCGCGCTTCCCGAGCGGAATGCGCACTAAAAAAACGCATACGTTTGCCTTCAAATAAAAAGTTTTTCATGGTTAACTTCGTGACGGCATGTACATCCTCTTCATCATCAATAATTAACACATTGCAGTATTCAACATTTTCGACTGCTGCAGTCTCTGTATCTGTCTCTGTAATATCTTCTGCTAACCAATCCATATATTATCCTCTTTCACCGCTAGCTTCGCTCTCTATCCGCATTGGAAACTGCAGTAAAAATGTCGAACCTTTACCAATGCTTGATTGGCAACTAATAGTACCGAGCAGTTGATGAACCACTAGGTTATAAACAATATTCATCCCCAAACCACTTCCCCCAGAACCACGTTTAGTGGTAAAAAAGGGCTCAAATATTTTGTCACAAACATATTTTTCCATACCTTTACCATCATCCGAAACTTTGAGCAGCACGTTACTGTTATCAAACTCAATAGAAAACAGTATCTGTCCACTTTCCTGTCCATTATCAAAGGCATGAATAAATGCATTCATCACTAAGTTGGTAACAATTTGCGCAAGTGCACCTGGGTACGTTTGTACTTCTATCTCATTTTCAGGTGCCTCGATATTCACTTGAATCTGTGTTTTTTTAAGCTTATGGTGCAAACTAAGTAATATCTCTTGTAGATATTGACTAACCTTAAATGAACGCACCTCTTCACAGCCCTGATCCACAGCAACCTGTTTAAAGCTGCGAATGAGATTAGCTGCCCGCGCTAAATTTGACAATAAGAGCTGGCAGTTTTCATTTGATTCACTACAGTAACGCTCTAAATCAGAACGCTTTAATTGCCCGCTTTCCACATTGTTAAGTAAATCCGTAGTTTCATCTTGTAAATGAGACGCTAATGTAACGCTCACCCCTAGTGGCGTATTAACCTCATGAGCCACACCACTGACCAAATTGCCTAACGAGGCCATTTTTTCCGCTTCAACAAGCTGATTTCGGGTTAACTCCATTTCCGAGATAACTGCTTTTAACTGCTCTCGTTTTTCAAATAGCTCAAAAGTACGATTTGCGACCTCTTTTCTTAATGCTTTAACAAACTGCTCTTTGCTATACATGCGAGTATACAAACTGTATACAAGTAAAATAACTAATAAAACAAACGATAAAATAGCTAAATTAGTTGTCCAGTAATGCTGTAACTGCATCGACTGAACACGCTGCGCACTGCGCGACTCCTGCAATGCAAAAAACTCATTAATTAATGACATAATCTTTGATTTTTCGAGGAAATAGTCGTTGCTATATAGAAGCGACAAAGCTAAACGACGCTGCTGCGACTGTTGATAATTAACACTATTTTCGATCCCCTCTTTCACTATAGCGAAAGCCTTAAACTCCAGAGAAGTTAACTGATTGGATCGCTTCTGCGCCCTCTCTAGCATCTCAAATTCTTGTTTAGTAAAATCCAATTCAAACATCAATTGCTTAAATGCTTTTTTCTCTCCATCAGCCACCGACGTTTTACCACTTTCAGGCATTAATAGATCCCAGTAAATTCGGTGATAATGCATTGGCCGAGACTTAGTGCCATTTCTGATTGCTAAAATATCATTATAAAACTGTAAATATTTTTCGTTGCCTGTCACCACATAGCTGCGAGCCATCAAAGTAAGTTGATCTGAACTTAAACGTAACTGGTCCGCCAATAAATATGACTGATAACGGTTTTCATTGGTTTCCTGTACCCCATGCGCTGTGCTGTAAGAAAAAAATGAAAAAATTAGCGCGGCAATACCACAAATAAAGGTCAATAAGGTAACGGGGGAAAATAAACGAGTGTTATTAGAATGTGCTTTTTGCAACTTTGAATTTGCATCCATTATGTTCCGCCTATAAACATATGATTACCTAAAAATAATACAGATAGTCAACTTACAGAGTTGCCTATTTCCAAGTGGCTGGCTATAAGCTTAACCAAAAATAGAGTTATTGCAGGGCTAAATTCACACTTTTTAATTAATTATCAATCATTTTTAATGTGGCTTTTATAAATTTATATTGGTATATACCCATGATACCTCAAGGTGCTTTATCAGGACTCAGCTCGGAGACCAGAATAAAGTACAGCATGAGGGCCTTTCGAGCGATTAACTGCGTTAATCCTCTATCGGTAGATGTAAATGCAAGCATTTAACATCTTGAATGGTTGCTCCCTTATCGAATGCTGTAACACAAAAACAAACTTTCTAATTATCCCGAGCTGAGGTTAATTAATAAGATCCCCCTCAACACAACCGATAAACGCACTAATTAACGGTTCATTTGCTCGTGTTTTATAACAACAGATACCTAAATCAAATGACTGTAAAGGGGTTGTTACTGACAAACTCTGCACGCGATCGCGCACCGGGCTATTTTCAATCACCACATCGGGCACAATCCCCACACCACAGCCAAGCGCAACCATGCTAATCAGTGCTTCATGCCCTGCTACTTTGGCATAAATATGCGGTTTTCCTATTTTAAAGAGGCGATACCAATTATCAAAACGGCGGCGTACCGAACCATGTTCAGGTAAAATGAACGGCACATTTTTCCAGTCGATATTAGCCTGGCTAATTTGCTGGGTAACAGCACAGGTTATGGTTGGTCCTATAATAGACAGCGGTATTTCCGCGAGTTGAATAAAATGTAAACGAGCAGGGAAGGTATCTGGGTAGGCAGTGATCGCAAAATCAACTTGATGTTGTAATACTTGATCAACTGCCACCGCACTATCACCGGTGCTCAGTTTAATTTCGACTTTCGGATGTAATAATCTAAAGCGCTCTAAAATGGGAGGCAAGTGGCTATAAGCGGCCGTCACTGAGCAATACAGATTGATCTGACCTTCCAGCTCACTTTTACTTTGCTTGATAGAACGCTTTAATAGCTCCCACTGCTCAAGTTGTTGCAACGCATACTGTTTAAATAACAAGCCGGCTTCAGTTAATACCACAGAACGATTATCGCGGTTCAGTAAACGAACACCTAACTCATCTTCAATCCGTTGAATACAGCGACTAAGTGTTGATGGGCTGACATGTTTCGCTTGCGCCGTTTTAGAAAAGTGCAAACTGTTCGATAAATGCAAAAACAACTCTAACGACTTGATATCCATCTATTTATTTTACAACCGGCAAATCTTCACGGCTCCCCCATTCACTCCATGAACCATCATAAACAGCTAAGTTTTCATATCCCGCTAAGGTTGCCCCTAATGCTAAAATACATGCGGTGACACCAGAGCCACAACTAAAAATTACCCGGTTATTTTTTGGGACGATTGCTTCAAAGAGCAAAGCAAGCTGGTAGGCATCTTTCATTTGTTGATCTTCAAGAATCGTTGCAGAAGGCAGATTTTTAGCATTCGGCATATGACCGGAACGTACTCCCGCCCTTGGCTCGGGCGCCTGACCTGAAAAGCGCAGTTGCGGACGTGCATCAACAATATCCTGTTGCTTATCTTGCGTAGAAAAAAGCACTTCATTAGCATCACAAATTAGATCGCTTTGATAACGGGCAATGAAATCACCTTTGTTTATCGGCTTTATTTTATTATCACTTTCTATCGGCAGTGATTTTTCTTTCCAAGCGGGTAAACCGCCATCTAATACAGCCACATTATCAAACCCCATCGTTTTGAACATCCACCATACTCGAGGACTGGAGAAAATGCCTAAGCTATCGTAAACCACTATTGTGCTGTTTTGATTTATGCCTAAATTTTGTGCCGAATTTTGAAAAACCGCTTCACTGGGCATCATATGCGGTAAATCACTATTGTGATCACAAATTTCACCATCAAAGTCGAAAAAAAGCGCCCCTGGAAGGCGCTCGTTAGCCCATTCCAACTTACCATCACGGTTAACATTAGGCATATGCCAACTGCTGTCCAACAAAACTAAATTTGCATGATTAATATGTTCATTTAACCAGTCGATTGAAACGAGTGCGCTGGGCAAGCTTAGTGAAGGCATATTATTTCCCTTTAAAAGAACAGGTTAAGTATTCTTATTTGTTAAATCATAAGAATGAAATAACAATTAATTAAAATATTAAAACAAACTGATAGTTAGATCGCTGTGGTTAAAAATCAAGCTGTTTTATAAAAAAGCGTGAACTGAACTCATCTAACAGAGTAAAGCCAGTGTATTTCATTTTTTGCAACATAACATTGCCAATATATCATTTTGCGCAATATAAGTTATAGGCTATAGTGCTTAGCGAAAATTGAAAGCAGATAAAAATAAATTTTTATCTGCTTTAATCCCTATAAACTATTTTTTGGAGTCTCCTCAATGGCTAACTATTTTAATACTCTTCCTCTACGTGAGAAACTAAACCAACTAGGTCAATGTCGTTTTATGGATCGCAGTGAATTCACTGATGGCTGTGAAGCTTTAAAAGGTAAAAAAGTAGTTATTATCGGTTGTGGTGCACAGGGTTTAAACCAAGGTTTAAATATGCGTGATTCTGGTCTAGACGTATCTTATACGCTACGTGCTGCAGCTATCGCTGAAAAACGCCAATCATGGAAAAATGCAACAGAAAATGGTTTCACTGTAGGTACTTACGAAGAGCTTATCCCGCAAGCAGATTTATTATGTAATCTAACGCCTGATAAGCAACACACTGCTGTTGTGAATGCAGTAATGCCATTAATGAAAGACGGCGCTACACTTGCTTACTCTCACGGTTTCAACATCGTTGAAGAAGGTACAATCGTACGTGAAGATATCACTGTTATTATGTGTGCACCTAAATGCCCAGGTTCTGAAGTACGTGAAGAGTACAAACGTGGTTTTGGTGTACCGACACTAATCGCGGTTCACCCAGCTAACGATCCACAAGATCACGGTTTAGCATGGGCTAAAGCATATGCATCAGCAACAGGCGGCGATCGCGCTGGTGTATTGATGTCGTCTTTTGTTGCTGAAGTAAAATCAGACCTAATGGGTGAGCAAACTATCCTTTGTGGTATGTTGCAAACAGGCGCAATTCTAGGTTTTGAAAAAATGGTTGCTGATGGTTTAGAGCCAGCTTACGCATCTAAATTAATTCAATACGGTTGGGAAACTGTAACTGAAGGTCTTAAATACGGCGGCATCACTAATATGATGGATCGTCTATCTAACCCAGCTAAAATTAAAGCATTTGATATGTCTTTAGAGCTTAAAGATATTCTACGTCCATTATTCAACAAACATATGGATGACATCATTGAAGGCGAATTTTCTAAAACAATGATGGAAGATTGGGCAAATGATGACGTTAACCTACTAAAATGGCGCGCAGCAACAGCTGAAACTGGTTTTGAAAAACAACCAGCTGGCGACATGGAAATAGATGAGCAAGAATTCTACGATAACGGTATCTTCCTTGTTGCAATGATTAAAGCCGGTGTTGAGCTTGCATTTGAAGCGATGACTGCATCAGGTATTATCGACGAGTCGGCTTATTACGAGTCTCTACATGAAACACCGCTTATTGCTAACACTATCGCACGTAAGAAACTTTACGAAATGAATGTTGTTATCTCTGATACTGCAGAATACGGTTGTTACCTGTTTGATCATGCAGCTAAACCAATGCTAGCAGACTTCGTTAAAGCACTAAGCCCGGAAATGCTGGGTAAACCTTTAACAGTAGCATCTAACTCTGTTGATAATGCACGCTTAATCGAAGTTAACGAAGCAATTCGTACTCACCCTGTAGAAGCTATTGGTAAAAAACTACGCGGTTACATGACGGATATGAAAACTATCGTTGAAGCGTCTTAATTTTATTAGTTTAAAATTAACTAGCTGATAAAGCCAAGGTTTATGCCTTGGCTTTTTTGTATCTGTAATAAACTACTTGCCGATTCTTACAAGACAACTGATATGAAAACGATTATAGAAGCGTCTTAATCAAGACTACTCGCAAAAAATTTCTATTTGCTAACAAGATAGTAATATAATGTCAGCCCGGCCTTCTTTGAAGGTGGGGCTTTTTTATATCCAATAGTTGAGTAAACAGATGACAGAACAATACGATAACCGTTTTGGTGGCATTAAACGCTTATATGGCAGCAAAGCGCTTAATAAATTTCAACAAAGCCATATCTGCGTGATCGGTATTGGTGGTGTCGGTTCATGGGTGGCAGAAGCATTGGCCCGCTCTGGTATTGGTCAACTCACCTTAATAGATATGGATGATATTTGTGTCACTAATACCAACCGTCAAATACATGCATTAGCAGATACCATTGGTGAGACAAAAATAGAGGCGATGGCTGCGCGTTGCCGATTGATTAACCCTGAGATAAAGCTGAATTTAATTGATGACTTTATTGATAAGCAAAACTGCTTTGAATATCTATCCAGTGAATTTGATTATATCTTTGATGCGATTGATAGTATCCACGCTAAAGTTGCCTTAGTCGCACATTGTAAGCGTAATAAATATCCACTATTAACTTGTGGAGGAGCAGGTGGACAGCTAGATCCGACACAAATACAGGTAACTGATTTAGCTAGAACAATTCAAGATCCTCTGGCAGCTAAAGTGCGTTCAGAACTGCGCCGTTTTTTTAATTTCAGCAAAAATCCAAAACGTAAATTTAGAGTCGATTGTGTTTTTTCAACCGAACAACTGAGTTATCCAGATATGAATGGGGAAGTTTGCCAACAGAAATCCGAGTCGGATGGCAATATGAAGATGGATTGTGCAACAGGTTTTGGCGCATCAAGCATGGTGACTGCAAGTTTTGCTTTTGTGGGCGTGGCGTTTATGTTAAAAAAGATTATCAAGAAAGCCCAATAGCAGAAAAAGCTGTCAACGCGTTTTAATTAAAAGTTAAAATGCGTTGACTAAATGCTAAACAATTAACTGCTAGAAAGATCCAATAATTCACGTAATGCCACCTGACACATACTAAATTCAGGTGTTTTTACTGCTAATAACGCATCCGCCATTTTATACCAACGCTGCACAAGATTTTGATGCTGGTTTTCCCAATCAGCAAATGCCTGACTGACATTGCCCTCTTTTAAACCGAGTAAAATCGTTTGGCTGATACGTTTTTGCTGCCACTCTAAATCATCTAGCATCGCCTCTCTTGCTAATGATTGCCAATGGCTATCAACTGGTAACAATATTAACTGCTTGGCGATATCAAATAGTTGCAGTTTATCGGTGGCAAAGAAATAAACCTGTGCAGCCAAGTGGGCATCCACCTCAAGTTTAGTGGCGACTGAAATAACACTTAACAGAGCATAAATCTGATCTGCACTGGCTAATTTATGCGCTAATAATTTAGGAACAGCCGATTCCGTCAAGGATAAAATCATCTCAGATCGATAAACAATTGCCTTGCCAATTAATACCATTTCAATATCATCAACCACTGATTGTAATGGTTTTTGATATTGTTTAATTAACTCCCCTGTATCCAATTCGTCACGATTATTGCGAATTAACCAGCGTGTTCCATGGCGCACCATGCGTTTAAGTTTAAAGATCAAATCACTTTGTAAATCACAACTGACCCTGTTATCTAACGATTCAATCTGCTCAAGAGTTGTATTCAGGCCAAAAATATCGCGAGCAGCCACCCAAGCTTTACTTAACTCTAAAAATGAACAGCCTGAGCTTGCCATAATACGGTGGGCGAAGGTTGCCCCCATCACATTAAAAAGATCATTGCTTACTTGCGTAGCAACTATCTCTGTAATCAACGGATGTTGATGTATCTCTTTTTTGTATTGTTTCACTAAAGATAAAGGAAAGATTTTTTCAGCTTCAGTAAGAAGGTAAGGATCATCAGCGATATCGGCATTAGCCAGCGCTTCTTTCATCTCATTTTTGGCATAAGAGAGCATCACTGCAATACTCGGACGAGTTAACCCTTTATGGCAATTTTTACGATCGCTTAAAACATCATCGCCAGGGATAAATTCCAGCACCCGGTTGAGCTTACCTTTCTCCTCTAAATCACAGATAAGACGTCGATATTCTTCAAGACGTTGATAACTTTCAAGGAATGAAATACTGACACATTGTACCTGGCGGTAATTGTTTTTTAATACAATTTGTGAAACTTCGTTGGTCATTTTATCTAACCAAACATTACGCTGCTTAACTGTTAAATCACCTTTGGAAACTAATTTATCAAGCAGAATTTTGATATTAACTTCTAAATCTGAACAGTTCACACCTGCAGCATTATCGATTGCATCGGTGAAGCATAAACCTTCATGTAATGCATATTCGATACGGGCGCTTTGCGTAAAACCTAAATTGCCGCCTTCAGCAACTACAGAGCAACGTAACTCATTACCATTAATGCGTAAAATATCATTGCCTTTATCACCGACATCGGCATGACTTTGACTACAGCCTTTAACATAGGTGCCGATACCACCATTCCATAACAGATCCACTTGTGCTTTTAATAAAATAGTAATGAGCTCGCTGGGAGTAACTTGCTTTTGGTAAATATCAAAACGTTTAGCCATTTCCGGACTGACTTTAATTGCTTTAGCACTGCGCTCAAAAATGCCGCCACCTTGTGAAATCAGCTCACAGTTGTAATCGTTCCAGCCTGTTCGTGGTGTCTCAAAGAGACGTAAGCGTTCAGCAAAATTAGCCTCTAAATCAGTCGGTGCGGGATCAATAAAGATATGCAGGTGATTAAATGCCCCCAGTAACGAGATAAATTTAGAGCTTAGCATGCCGTTACCAAATACATCGCCCGCCATATCGCCAATGCCAATCACGCTAATCGCTTGCTGTTGCACATCAATACCGAGTTCACGGAAATGGCGCTGCACGCTTATCCAAGCACCACGCGCGGTAATGCCCATCTTTTTATGGTCATAGCCATTACTCCCCCCCGAGGCAAACGCATCATCTAACCAGAAGTTCCTTTGTGCCGCCAGTTCATTGGCGATATCTGAAAAAGTGGCAGTGCCTTTATCTGCCGCTACAACAAGATAAGGATCATCACCATCATAACGGACCACATCAAGTGGCGGTAAAACTTCTCCTTTGTATAAGTTATCAGTAATATCCAACAAGGCACTAATAAAGATTTTATAACAGCTAATTCCCTCGCTGATAAAACTTTCTCTATCCATTGCCGGATTGATTTCTTTAGCAACAAAACCGCCTTTAGCGCCAACGGGCACAATCACAGAGTTCTTAACTTGCTGTGCTTTTACCAAGCCTAAGACTTCGGTGCGGAAATCTTCGCGGCGATCTGACCAACGTAAACCGCCACGCGCAACTTTACCGCCACGCAGATGCACTCCTTCAATACGAGGAGAATAAACAAACACTTCATAATTTAAACGAGGTAAGGGGATTTCGCTGATTTTGTTATGATCAAACTTGAAACTGATATAGGGTCTGTTTTCACCTGCACTTTGCTGAAAATAATTACTACGCATCGTTGCCATAATTAACTCTACGTATTTACGTAATACGCGATCTTCATTGAGATTACTGACATCATTTAGCGCACTTAAAATTTTCTCTTCTAACTTTTGCTGTTTTATTAAATCAAAGGCACAGCTTGGATCAAAACGACGCTTAAACAACAAAACGATCTCTTTAACTAATTTATTGTGATCTAATAATGTCTTCGCAATAGAAAAATGGCTAAAACCAAAACGTAACTGTTTTAGATATTTAGCATAAGCACGCAACATGCTTATATCACGCCACGCAAGTCCGGCACCCAAAATCAGTTTATTAAAAGGATCATTTTCAGCATAGCCGTACCACACAGATAAAAAAGCATCGGCAAACAGATCTCGGTAGGCTTCCGGATCAAAATTGCAGACTTGTGCATAGACCAAAGTAAAATCATATAACCAAAAC
Source organism: Psychromonas sp. (assembly GCA_013619145.1). GTDB lineage: Bacteria > Pseudomonadota > Gammaproteobacteria > Enterobacterales > Psychromonadaceae > Psychromonas. The sequence goes on from JABXKR010000283.1 coordinate 46,924, forward strand.
GATTTTTCTCCCCTTGGAGTGACTTTATAGGGGTACTCTTCAGCTACTTTCAAGCCCAGGTTTTCTAAAATTGGAATAATATCTGAAAGTAATAACGCCCCATCTTGATGAAACAGTTTTAATTTTAGCTCGCTGCTATTTGCTTCAATGGAGCGATAAAAACGTAATGTCATCGAACGGCTTTGGTCTGCATATAAAGACTCTATACGTTCAATATCAGCCACAGCAACACGCGGGCTGAAAATATCCTGATAACTGCTCGGAAATGCTGCATTGTATTTTTGGGTGAGTTTTATCCCCTGCTCTTCACTAAAGTGCTCAATTAACGACTCGTGTAATTCATCACTCCAGCGTTTGGTTAACTGCCTCATTCTGTCTTGAATCGTCTGCACTTCCAAAACTTCATTTAGCGGGGTTTTAAGGCGTAAAACCAAGCGCAAACGCGCTAAAGTAGATTCACTTAAATAGGTTTGAAAATCACTATCGCTGACTTCTAAGGTACGGCAAATCAACTCTTCGAAGGCCAGTCTGACCTTGGTATTATAAACATCGCGAGGCACATATAAGCTGGCGATTACAAACTGTTTATTACCTTCACTACGTAAAAAAAGCTTTAACTCTTTACGCTCCTGCGCATGTAAAATTTCGGTAACGTTTTGTAAAAGTTCATTTTCATCACACAACAGAAGATCTTCAACTGGATAGTTATAAAGGATCTGTGACAGTTCTTTATAATAATGTCCACCTTGATTATAAGCGGATTGCTGCAAAATATTTGCAAGCTTACGGCCTACCACAGGAATATCTTCAGGCGTACCACCGTAAACAGATGAGGTATACAAACCGATAAAGCGGTAACCGGAGATTAACTGCCCCGCGTCATCAAAACGTTTTACATAAACAACATCCGGGTAGGCGGGACGGTGTACCATCGCGCGTTGTGACGCTTTAGCAAAATGAATAAATGAAAGCTTGTTTAACACCTCAAAGGACTCAAATTGCCAAGCTTTGCCCATAAAATTGGCGCGCTTTAATAAACCTAACTGACTAGCGGTAACTGCTTTAACTTCTCCTTGTTCGATAATAAATTGATCACAACCAATAAAGGTAAAATGATCATTTAACATCCACAGCAAAAATGTTTGCTGCTCCTCTAAGTCATCTATTTGCTGATTAAATTTATCTGCCTTGCTGTGTTTAAGCGCTTCTTTAACTGTTTGCGTTACACTTTCAAAATCATCAACCACCAAGCTGACATTTTGTAAGGCCAGTTGTATTTTTGACTCTATCTGATAGCGATCTGCTTTTGCACTGGTTTGATCGATTTCAAAATAGAGTAATAATTCATTCTTATTATCCGCATCGAAAGATAGTAATTTCCCCGTTTTTCCGCGTACAGTTGCCATCTCACAGTAAAAACTTCGATGCACTTTAATGTTTTGCTCATTAATAATGAGTTTTAAGGTATCAATAACAAAGGGGATATTTCGACATAACACGCTGATCACTGTATGTGAAGACTGCCATTCATCCTGCTCGACATCAGGATTGAAAACCTGAACTTTCGCTTGTTCGGCTTTCCACAGCTGGATCTCACGCCATAAGGAAACTGTTAAACCGCTTAAATCTGCTGGTGACATTTGTGTTAAATCACTGATCACAACATCACGATAAACTGCACTGATAAATTGCTGTAGCGTTTTTTGTGCTCGTTCTGAAAAATCTACTTTTAATTGGGAAAACACCTGCTCTAAAATATCACTTTTTTGATTGAGTATTGAAATCATCTATGCCACCTATCCCATTGAATCTTATAACTCTAAGGCTAGAACAGAATAGTGAATTAACAAACGCAGTAAGTGATTTTATAACAGGCACAAAAAAAGCAACCGAAGTTGCTTTTTTATAGGGGAGTTACGGGGAACTACATCATACCGCCCATACCACCCATGCCGCCCATATCAGGCATAGGTGCAGCAGCCTCTACAGGTCGATCTGTGATCATACATTCGGTAGTGATCATTAACCCGGCAACCGAAGCTGCAAATTGCAATGCGCTTCGGGCTACTTTAGTTGGATCAAGAATCCCCATATCTAACATATCACCGTATTCGCCCGTGGTTGCGTTGTAACCAAAGTTACCTTCACCTTGCTGTACATTATTTGCTACAACAGATGCTTCTTCTCCACAGTTTTCAACGATTTGACGAAGTGGCGCTTCCATTGCACGTAGTGCAACACGGATGCCAACATTCTGCTCGTCATTATCACCTTTAAGACCTTTTAATAATGCAGCAACACGGACCAGAGCAACACCACCACCAGCAACAACGCCTTCTTCAACCGCAGCACGGGTTGCATGTAGCGCATCATCAACACGATCTTTTTTCTCTTTCATCTCAACTTCAGTTGATGCACCCACTTTAATAACCGCAACACCGCCAGCGAGTTTTGCACTACGCTCTTGCAGCTTCTCTTTATCATAGTCAGATGAAGATGCTTCAATTTGCTGTTTGATTTGGCTTACGCGTGCATTGATTGCTGTTTCATCTCCGACGCCATCGATAATAGTTGTTTCATCTTTATTGATCACAATACGTTTTGCTTGACCTAAATCTTCAAGCTGAATTTTCTCAAGATCTAAACCAATCTCTTCAGAGATAACCGTAGCCGCAGTTAAAATGGCAATATCCTGCAGCATCGCTTTACGACGATCACCAAAACCAGGGGCTTTAACAGCACATACTTTAACGATGCCGCGCATATTATTTACAACAAGTGTCGCTAATGCTTCGCCTTCAACGTCTTCGGCAATAATTAATAAAGGTTTTGATGCTTTAGCAACCGCTTCTAATGTTGGTAATAATTCACGGATATTACCGATCTTTTTATCGACTAATAAAATAAATGGACTTTCAAGTTCAACCGTACCCGCTTCTTGATTAGTCATAAAGTATGGCGATAGGTAACCACGATCAAACTGCATACCTTCAACCACATCTAATTCAGTTTCCAGACCTTGGCCTTCTTCAACCGTTATAACGCCTTCATTACCTACTTTTTGCATCGCACTCGCGATGATTTCACCGATTTCAGTATCAGAGTTAGCAGAGATAGTACCTACCTGGGTAATCGCTTTTGAATCTGCACAAGGCGTTGATAACGCTTTTAGCTCAATAACCGCTGCTTTAACTGTTTTATCAATACCACGTTTTAGATCCATCGGATTCATACCCGCGGCAACCGCTTTTAAACCTTCAGAAATAATAGCTTGTGCTAATACCGTTGCCGTCGTTGTTCCGTCACCCGCCGCATCATTGGTTTGTGATGCCACTTCTTTAACCATCTGTGCGCCCATATTTTCAAACTTATCTTCAAGTTCGATCTCTTTGGCAACCGTTACACCATCTTTCGTAATCTGCGGCGCACCGAAACTTTTGTCGATAACGACGTTACGACCTTTCGGGCCCAATGTAATTTTGACAGCATCAGCAAGTACATTAACACCCGCTAACATTTTTACACGTGAATCATTACCAAATTTAACGTCTTTTGCACTCATTTCTATTTCCTTTAATTCTTTAAAATTAAGACAGCCCCAGCTCCTTTTAACTTAGAAAGCAAGGGAAATTTAATACAGTAACTTATTCAGCTACTTATTCAACAACAGCCAAAATATCGCTTTCACTTAAAATAAGTACTTCTTGACCTTCAATTTTTTCTGTTTTTAGACCGTAACCTTCACTGAAAATAACAATATCTCCCACTTTTACATCAAGCGGTTTTACTTCGCCATTATCTAAAATTCGACCTTTACCCACAGCAATAATTTCACCACGCGTTGATTTTTCAGCTGCGCTTCCCGTTAACACAATGCCACCAGCCGATTTAGTTTCTTGTTCAGTACGTTTTAAAATAACACGATCATGTAATGGACGAATAGTCATGGTTTTTCCTTAAAAAATAATTGTCTTTGGATATATTACAA